>NZ_JBSHMJ010000096.1:0-3095 GCF_053645265.1 Dietzia sp. NPDC055343
AACAGACCGCCGCGCCGTTGGTGCGGTAAGGGTGAAACGGTGCGGTAAGAGCGCACCAGCACCCCGGGTGACCGGGGTGGCTAGGTAAACCCCGCTCGGAGCAAGGTCAAAGACCGCACCACTGGTGGTGCGGTTGCGCGGATGACGTGCAGCGATGCACGAAAGGGCTGCTCGCCCGAGTCCGCGGGTGGACCGCTCGAGGTACCCGGCGACGGTGTACCCAGATGGATGGTCGTCGCCCTCCCTCGTGGAGGGCACAGGATCCGGCTTACAGGCCGGCTCGTTCACCCCGCCGCTGGTCGGCGTGTGACCTGCGGATATGCGCAGTTCCGAGCGTTAAGCACCGTACTCATTACCCGCGCGTTCCGGCGGCTGGGAGGGCTGGTGCGGGACCAGTGCGGGACGGCGGGATCCTGTCTGACCCCGCCGCTACCCTCCGCGCATGCTCTGGACCGAGGACGCTCCCACCCACTGCCCCAACGGCCACCGGCTCGGCCCGGGCCGGGTCCTCGTCGGTTGGCTCGCGCCACGCGCCGGCACGCTCGAGCAGGGCTACCGGACCCACGAGTGCCGCGAGTGTGGCGCGATCACGCTGTGGGAGCCGACCTGCAGCTGGAAGTGACCTGTGCGGCGTGAGCGCCGTACACACCTGATATGAAGACACTCACACCCGACGAAAGGCTGCACCATGCGCACCCTCCTCGCAATGGCTGCCACTTCACTCGTTGTCCTGGCCGGCTGCTCCTCGGCAGACGAGCCGGAACCGGAGCCCGCGCCGACCCCGACCAGTGCCGCTCCCGTCGAACCCACAGAGACCGCGATCGCCCTGGGGGAACCGTTCACCATCGCCGGCCCGAACTACACCGCCAACGTCACCATCGAACGCGTCTACATCCCCGACATGTGCGACGGCACCCCGAACCAATACCCCGCCATCGAAGCTGATGTGGAGGTGACAGAAGGGGACGGCACAAGCGAAGTCCTGAACACCGGGACAATCCGCGAGCGCACCCCGGACGGGTACATCGAGAAGGAACGAACCGTGTCCCGCAACTGCGACGGCATCGAGGAACTCGACGCCATGAACGCGCAGACTGGCGACAAGTTCCGTGGGGTTCGTTGGCTTAAGGAAGACGTTGACCCTAAGTCGGAGATCTTGATCAATACCCCGACGGGCGGCGGGCCGATAGCGGAGGTGTTCGTGCTTGACCTTGCGGCCCTAGACCTGGGTTCAGAGCCCGCTCCTGCATCTCAGGCACCCGCGGCGGCTTCGGTGGAAGCAGCGCCCGAGACTATTGCCGAGCCCTACATTGTCGAGTGCTTGGACGGAACTCCTGGGCCGTCCCTGATGTCGGATGGCAGTGTCCAATCCACCGACTACTGCGGGAACAGGCCGGGAGCCGCAGAGTCGCGGTTTCTGGAGGGCAACTGCTCCGACATGGCATGGCGGAACCAGATGGGCCTCGAAGGAGACCAGTTGTGCGGTTCTTCGATGTTTGCGGATGGTCAGACAGGCGGCAATTGATCTGCTCCTGACAATGCCCGTCACCAAATAGAGAGAGGCACCATCGTGACGAACCCCGGACCCTGGACGGCTTCCGGCCAGCCCGAGACTAAGAAGTCCCGTACCTGGTGGGTCGTCGGTGGCGTTGTCGCCGCGGCGCTCGCAGTGTTCCTGGCCTATCTGATGGGTCGCGGATGGGACGAAGCGGTGGAGCAAGAAACCTCCAGAACCGCCCCCGTGGCTAGTAGTTCGGCGCCCATTCCCCAGACGGAGACCACCCAAGCAGAACGTCAGCCCGGAGTCGGTTACAAGGATCCGAATGTTCTATCCGAAGACCTTAAGAGTATCGCCGGAGTGAGTATCTCCCCGGTCCAAGCTGACTCCATATCAACTCACTTGTGCAACTCGTTAGATGCTGGTGCGACTCTCCGTCAGGTGGCTGACGAGGCTGCTCGAGCAACATCCGGCAAGTGGTCAGATTCTCAAGCTCGGATGACGGCGATGATGATGATGTTGGAGTATTGTCCGCGGCACGCAGAGTAGCCCACCTGAAATACGAAAACGAGCCCGCTCACCAATGTGGTGGGCGGGGCTCGTTCGTTCGGGGTGAGGCGAATCCGGCTTACAGGTCGGCTCGTTCAACACGCCGTGGGCGGAGTGCCGGTGGGCTCCGCCCCCCGCGGGGCTTGTTGACTTGACGACGCAGTGCGTCTTACGAGGGCAGCATGTCCTCGAGGCTGCCGAACGCATCGCCGAGGCTGCCGGTGTCCTCGGCCTCGAGCTCGAAGTTCGTGGTCTCGCAGCCGAGCGTGAAGTTGTCGATCGCCACGTCATCAGCCGTGTTGTCGCGGGTCTTCTGCACGCCGTACTCGGTGACCACAGCGTCAGGGTTGAGGTTGATGATCTCATCGAGCGTCATCATCGTTCCGCGGGGGATGTCCTGGCCGTCTTCGCCCTCGAGTGCTCGGGTCACCCAGAACTGGGCGTCGTCAGCCGGGTCGGCTACGGACCAGCCGTCGGCGGTGGGCGGGCTCCACACGATGGTGGCGAACCCGACGTCGCTGCCCGCCGAGTCATCCTCTGAATCAGCCAGGCTCGCCTCGTTGAGCCGGATCTGTAGCGCCGGGGCCTGCCCACTCGAGGTGTACTCGTAACTCAGCGGAGTGAGGTCGTCTCCGTCCCGGAGGATGTCGGCGAGCGGCGCCCGGTCGGCGCTCTTGTAGAGCGACGAGCCCTGCGTTGCGTCGGTCGGCAGGGTCAGCGCGGCCTCGCCGACCGACTCGGGCGCGTCGTCGACCGCCTGGATGGTCGCGGGGACCTCATCGGTCGGGGTGAACCACCCGGATGCCTCGAGGGTCTCCGGGGTCACGACCTCCGTGCCACAGGCGTCCCCGAGCGAGCCACCGAGTGAGCCGCCGGGTAGCGACGACTGGGCCCCGGCTATGGGTGCGGAAAGTGCCGCCCCGGCACCGAATGCGACGGCGACAGAGGCTACCCCGACGGATCGGATGACGTTCTTCATGCGTCCCCCTTCTGCTTTCTCGGCCGCCGATCTGACGACCGCGAGATGGTGGTGCTGCTCACATGCCGC
>NZ_JBSHMJ010000097.1:0-3022 GCF_053645265.1 Dietzia sp. NPDC055343
GGGTACGCGCCGGACGCGGTGCGCCGGACTGTCAGCTTCTTCGCCGAGGACGCCCACCTGTTCGACACGTCGATTCTCGAGAACCTGCGGGTCGCCCGCGGAGACGTCGACGAGGCCGAGGCCCGCGCCGCGCTGGAGGCGGTCGGGCTGGGGCGATGGGTGAGCGGGCTGCCCGATGGCGTCCACACGACCCTGGCGGCCGGCGCGCACACCGTCTCCGGAGGGCAGCGCCGCAGGATCCTGCTGGCGAGGGCGTTGGTCTCCCCGGCGCGGATCCTGCTCCTCGACGAGCCCGCCGAGCATCTTGACGATGCCGATGCCGCCGACCTGCAGCGTCGTCTCCTCGATCGCGGATCGGGCCTGGTGGCCCCGGACCGGACGGTCGTCGTGGTGACGCATCGCCAGCCGGAGGGCGTGGCACCAGATGTGCGGATCAGGGTCGCCGCGCGACCTCACCCATCACCGGGGACGTCCCGGCCCCCCGTTTCGGCTCTCCGAAAACAGTGATACGAGAATATGAGATGGTTCTCATGATTCGTCGATTCAACCCTTCGAGTTCAGCAGTGAGGCAGACCGATGCATCCTTCAGCCCCGAGTGACGATTTCACCGACGCGAACCTCAAGGTCGGCAAGCGCGCCACCTGGGCGGTCGGGCTGCCCGCGATCGAGCACGCGATGATCCCGTCCGAGGAGGAGATGGGCACCGGACGGACCGCCAAGGTCTCCCTGACCATCAACCACAAGCGGGGTTTCGACTGTCCGAGCTGTGCGTGGGCCAACCCGGACCACAGCAAGCCGCTCGAGTTCTGCGAGAACGGCATCAAGTCCATCGTGTGGGAGTCCACGCCCCTGACCATCCCGCGGGAGTTCTGGTCCGGGCATTCTCTGACCAGCATGCGCGACAAGTCCGAGTACTGGCTGGGTCAGCAGGGGCGCATTGTCGAGCCGATGTACAAGGCCGCGGACTCGGACAACTACGTCCCCGTGGGGTGGGACGAGGCGTTCGACATCGCCGCGCGTCACCTCCGCGACCTGGAGTCTCCGGACGAGGCCGTCTTCTATACGAGCGGCCGCATCATGAACGAGCCGGCCTTCCTCTACCAGTTGTTCGCGCGGGCCTTCGGTACCAACAACCTGCCGGACTGCTCGAACATGTGCCACGAGGCCACGGGCGCCGGCATGACGCCCGCCATCGGTGTGGGCAAGTCGACCATCTCGTATGACGACTTCGGCAAGGCCGACCTGGTGATCGTCATGGGCCAGAATCCCGGGACCAACCATCCTCGGATGCTCAACGCGCTCGAGGAGACCAAGATCAACGGTGGGGAGATGGTCGCGGTCAATCCGCTGCCGGAGGCCTCGCTCCTGCGCTACAAGAATCCGCAGCGGCCGAATGGTCTGGTGGGGCACGGCACCACGCTCGCCGACGAGTTCCTCCAGATCCGTAGCGGCGGCGACATGCACCTGATCCAGGCCGTGGCCAAGCGGGTCCTCCTCGCCGAGGAGGCCGCGCCCGGCACGGTGCTCGACCACGACTTCCTCGACACCTACTGCGAGGGGTTCGAGGCGTACCGCGAGCACATCCTCGCCACCGACGACCGGGAGGCCCTCGATGCCACCGGGCTGACGGAGGAGCAGATCGCCTCGTTGGCCGACCGCTACATCAGGTCGAACGGCACCATCATCACCTGGTGCCTGGGGATCACGCAGCACAAGACGGGTGTCGCCACCATCGCAGAGGTCATGAATCTGCTGATGCTGCGCGGCAACATCGGAAAGCCCGGTGCCGGCGCCTCGCCGATCCGCGGTCACAGCAATGTGCAGGGCGACAGGACGATGGGCATCTGGGAACAGATGCCGGATTCGTTCCTGGATTCCCTCGCTGCCGAGTTCGACTTCGAGCCGCCCCGCGCGCACGGACACGACACCGTCTCGAGCATGAACGCCGTCGAACGCGGCGAGGTCAAGGTCATGATGTCGATGGCCGGCAACATCGTCGCCGCGATCTCGGACTCTAAGCGGGCCGAAGAGGGGATCGCCCGGGCTGATCTGACCATCCAGGTCGCGACGAAGCTCAACCGCTCCCACATCGTCACCGGACGCGAGGCGCTGATCCTCCCGGTTCTCGGTCGCACGGAGAAGGACGTCCAGCACGGGCTGCTGCAGTACGTCACCGCCGAGGACACGGTGTGCCGCATCAATGCGAGTCGCGGCGAACTCGATCCGGTCGCCCCCGGGCTCCTATCCGACGTCTCGGTGATCTGCCGCCTGGCGGAGCGCGTCCTGGAGGGGCGGGGGAGAGACATCGATTGGCGGGGCTTCGAGCGGCACTACGACACGATCCGGGATTCGATCGCGCGGGTGATCCCCGGCTTCGAGAACTTCAACGGCCGGATGGAGGAGGAGATCAGCTTCGTTCTCGCCCACGGGCCGCGGGACAGCCGTACGTTCCCGACCCGCTCCGGTAAGGCGCAGCTGACCGTTCATCGAGCCGAGCACCTGCGTGTGCCCGAGGGACGGCTGATCCTGCAGACCATGCGTGCTCACGATCAGCACAACACCACCATCTACAGCCTCAATGACAGGTACCGCGGCATTTCCAACGGCCGCTTCGTGGTCTTCGTGAATCCCGATGACCTGGCAGACCTGGGTTTGAGCGACGGCCAGACGGTCGACATCTTCAGTGAGTGGCCGGGGCTGCCGGACAAGGTTCTCCGTGGCTACCGGGTGGTGGGATATCCCTCGGCGCGCGGCTGTGCAGCCCTGTATTTCCCGGAGGGCAACGAACTCATCCACCGCGAGGCCGTCGCCGACGTATGCAACACCCCGACCTCCAAGCAGATCGTCATCCGCCTCGAGCCGGGTACGACGCCGGTGGCCACCGGACGCCCGGTCGCGCGGTAACCCCCGGCGCCGGGCGTCGCAGAGGAGGGCCGCCGGCCTCAGCGTCGCCCGCGCGCCTCGCGGTAGATCTCCACCAGGGAGTCCGTGGACGAGTCGAAGGCCGGGTCCGGGTGTGATT
>NZ_JBSHMJ010000098.1:0-3017 GCF_053645265.1 Dietzia sp. NPDC055343
GTTGACGCCCATCGAGTTCGAAGCCAAGCTAACCGAGCCGCTCACACTCGCGGCCTAAACCGAACCTGTCACCAGTTCGTTCCTCACGCCCGAGCGAATGGCGACCAGGTTGCGAGCTAGCGTTGATGCAGATACCGGCTCCGCCGGAATATCTCGCAGATCATCATCGCCCGAGGCACCAAAGCGACGCCGGTCCATGAAATCGTTAATCTCAGCGCGGCGCACCGCAAGCCAGTCATTCCCCGGACCAAGCCATCTGAAAAAGAGCGCCACATCTGACGCATAAGCGGAAGCTGTATTGACGGAGTGATACCTCCGCGCCCACTCGGCAACCGCAGGATGAATATTCCCGTTGGCAGTCACCGGAATATAGAGGGGAGCCTTCCGGCGAAGAATCCCAGCCGCCTGGCTCATTGAGGATTCCAGCCACGCAGGCCGGTCAACCATGTCCGACAGCACGCTCAGACGAACGGTCTTCACCTGCGCGAGGTTCATTGGTTGCGAGACGGTCATGTCAGCCAGCGTAGAGCGCACCCAACAGTCGCCGGTTACTGCATAAGTCCCGACCACGCGCAGACCTGATGGTCCCGATGTGCGCGGCCCATCGTCTGTTCGGCGAGCAGGCCGCTGTAGCGCGCCTGGTGGAAGAAGCCTCTGCGCGGGGTGGCGGTGGCTGATGAACTGTCGGCGAACTGCTCGGATGCCTGCAGATTGATCGCGGTGGGTGTATTGAACACCACCACCTCGGCCTCGCCGCGCTGAAAGCGCATACGTTCGGATTCGGCCTCCGGGTTGGAGCCGTAGATGCGTGCCACCGGGATCCCATCGGCTTCGAGCATCTCGGCCACCGGGTGAGCTGCCGTGGTGACCATCTCGGTGGCAACCAGTACCTGGTACCCGCGGGCGAGTTCGGCCTTGACCGCAGCCACGGTGTGTTCGACACGGATCATCGACGCCTTCTGGCGCAGCCTCACCAGCGCGGCTAGCCCGCGCGCGACGTTGTTGCCCGTCCGCGCCAGCTGCATCTCCCGCTGAAAGTCGCCCCATTCCAACTCGTAGGCCCGCCACTGGTCCGGGGTTAGCTCTACCAGGTCCACGTCGAAGGGCGGTGGCCCCCACGGCGCCGACCGGGTGAGGAGCAGCTGCGGGTCGTGCCGAAGCAGGATGTCTCGCACGTCGCTGATCACGGTCTGCTGGGTCTGCAGCGACTCCTTGACCTCCGCGCTCCACGTCCACTTGCCGTACGAGGTCTCCAGGGGAACACCTCGCTCGCTCAGAGCCCTCCCGAAGTCCGCCCACCGGGCGGGCGGATCACCGTGGACCTGGGCGAACAGCGAGGACAGGTAGCCCCATTCGCCGGGGTGATGACCGGGCGTGGCGGTGATGGTCAGCACGAACGGGGACGTTTCGTGCGGAGAGTCCATGCGGGTCAGCCGCCGCATGTAGCTGGTCCGCTTGCTGGCGAACCGGAACTGGTGGGCCTCGTCGATCACCGCGACGTCGACTCTGAGCCGTGGGCGACCGTTCCGGGCCATGAGTTTGCCGAGGCTGTCCGACGACATGATGATCCACCGCAAGCCGTCGTCGCCCAGCGCGGCGATGGTGCGCCGCCACGAGGGGATGGTGATGCGCGCCGGCCGGTCCACCGTCACCAGAACCGTGCGGGCGCCCCGCATCTGCGCGATGGATTTCGCCGCAGCCACGGCCACGAGGGTCTTGCCGGTGCCGACGTCGTTGGCCAGGTGGAACTGCCGGTACCCCTGTTCGGCGGCTGCGACGATCGTGTCCACGTCCGCGCATTGCTCCGGGCGGAGTGTCAGGGGAGCAGCGGTCGCACCGGGGCCCTCACTGCCGTTGAGTTCGTCTTCCAGCCACCGCAGGTAGGAGTAGGGCTTGCTGGCGTACGGCTCCAGCGGGTCCGGCAGGGTGGTGCCGACATAGGCGTGTGCGGTGAGCGACGTGTAGTAGGTAACCCCGGCCGGCATGCCGCCGCCCAGCCCGCCCCACGGGAGTTCCAGGAGCCACACCCGCTGGCCGGAGGGGATCGTCGGGCGGCCTGCGCCGCGCTGGACTTCTTCGTTGCCTTCGCGCGCGTGGTGCCGGCCTTGCGCTTGGTGGTGGCCTTGCGCGTGTTGCTGGCCTTACGCGAGGACCGGGCCGCCATCAGATTCCGCCGTCTTTGAGGGCGGTGACGAGGGCAGTTGAGTCCACGGTGTTCTCCCGGGTGGTCCTGGCTGGGGCGGGCTCACTTCGGGGGCGGACGGCGGCGCGCCGCGGACGCTGCTCGTTCGACGATGGAAGGATAATGCCCCAGCGCCACAGGCTGCGATGTGACGGTACGGAACTCTACGGCCCGCTCCAGTCCCCTGATCGGATTGCCGGATAGGGCTTCAACGCGTGCTCGACAACCCGCCCTTCTGCGGTCGTAATTCGGAAGGACGTGCAGCCGTCGACGTACCACGCGTTCTGGGGGTCCGGAACGTTGTACGACGCCCAGCGTCTGATGAGCGGGCGCACTTCGTAGTCATCCGATCCCGGCCAGATGGCCTCGACCACCCAGTGTTCGCTTCCCGCATCCGCCGAGTGCAGGTGTAGGTCACCGTCCACGCAACTGTGCAGTCCGTACGCCATCGGTTCTCCTCGGTAGGCGGCGCAGCTTCCGGTCAGACGCGCCTGTCACGCGAGTCTTTCATTGAGCTGCACTGGCGCGCGGGCGCACTCTCCAGAAATTCCGATAAGCCGCCGACACCCCGCAGAGCGCTGATGAGTTCGCTGCACCGCGTTGTCCGGTCACGCTCGGACCGAAGCCGGCCGGCGGGGTAGCGTCGGACACGTCGAGGTCTTTCGGATGGATGGCGTAGGTACCTCCGTCGTCGGGAGACCTCGACGTCTATCTGCGGACCGACGCGCTCGGCCGACCTGCACCGTCATCTGAGAAGACCCCTGAAACGTCTTCGACGACGACGGGACCGGCGAGGAGGAGGGCGCGGTGAGCTAAAGGAATGGAGCTTGCTCGG
>NZ_JBSHMJ010000099.1:0-2996 GCF_053645265.1 Dietzia sp. NPDC055343
ACTCTCTGGGATAGGGACCGGGCATGATGACATCCTCCCCGCCAGCGCCTCCCGGCACTAACGATCAGTTGTCACCGATTCGTTCCTCACGCCCCCTCGATAGCGGCACTCATTTTATCGGTGGCAGCGACAGGACCCGAAGCTATCGCCCAGACGTCCACCGAGGCTATACAACCAAGTGGGACAGTGGGCGATGAAGGCAACGTAACTCCGTCAGATCCCGATACGATAAACGAGGAACCACCACAAATGGTGGCAGCCGCTGCGCCTCCGTGGTCGTACACGGGAGAGCAAATGGCCACGAGCCGAATTGCTAGGTGTGACACTTGGAAAACGCCCCAAGGTGGAACATACTCATCCAGTATTCTCCGACGAGGGTACTGGTTCGATGGGGCAACGGGAGACCAACCGTTTGGCTACGATAAGGCACGGGGTAAGCACTGGGTATGGAACAGAAACATATGGAAGGCGACGGTAGGAAACGCGGGGGGCTGTAACGAGTCTCAGTCGAATCCCACCGCTGGAGTATTCACAAACTGGTTCGACCGCTTGACATGTCGTGTCATTAACTCAATTCCCGTCGATTGCAGTCAATGGGAAAGTAAGCGGGTTCGCTCTATCGAAGTGCGATCAACCACCCAGAACACCCCGCCTGGCAGCGAGATGCTAGGCAATCTCAGTATCTACTGTGAGAATACGCCGCCTAGCGACCAACTGTGTCCGATTTGGGTAGGCTACGCAGTCCCTCCACATCCTGACGATACTCCGCCACCGTACAACTAACTAGGTAACCCGTCGGGGCATCGCAGTTGAGCGATGCCCCGACACCGGCGTTGCCCAGGTTACGCTTTTGTGCGACAGATATTGAATCCTAAAGTTACCATTACATTAGAGCGGCAAAGTTATGAACCAAGACGGGCCAACCGAGAACCACTGGACTGACACGTTTTCAGAAAATGAGCACTCGCGGGCTTTTCCATTCATCACCCAATGCCATCGCGAATTGCAGTCGCGGTACTGCGACGACGCCAACCGAGATATGCCGTCGCGCTTCCTTTGTTACTTGCTGAACGAGATTCGCACTAACACATTAACCGAATGCTGGTGCGTAGGCGTACGCGACGCTGGAGTACTTGGCGATGGCAGCGCATGGATCAAATATAGTTTTGGCGAATTGAAATTTGCTATTGCTCTTCGAATTGACGCCTCCGTTATCAAGGCGCACACCGACCACTTAGCGAGGTATGCAAGCGAACTTGCAGCTTTCACAATTGGAGAGCCGGGCATCAACTTGGCAAATTCAGAAATCGTGGACGGCACCTACTGGTTTAGGGTGGACAGATAGTTAACCGTTCTGTGTACGCTATTCAGGGCAGTTGGTGGGCAGTTCGGCGAGGGCGTCTGGGTATGCGCCGTGGCCGTTCAGGGCGAAGCCCGCGAGGCCAACGACGTCGCGGCGCCAGCGCAGGAGCCCGAGGAATAACGGCTCCCCTACTTGGTTGGCTGCGTGGCGGCTGGAGCGTGCTCGCCGACGGCGACTCCCCCATCCGTTCGGACTTGGGTCGGGGAACGCCGGAAACACGTAACGTTTCCTGTTCCCGGATGCTGTGGATCTGAGTGCGGTGACGACGGACGCAACGCTGGCATTGCTGCCGCCCAGAACTGCACCCGTTCTGGGCGGCCACTAATTGATCCGACAGACATTGCGGAAAAGCGACACCGCCCGGGACGCCCGGGCCAAGGGGCGCACCGCCGAGGAGTCCGCTCGAGAAGGGCCTACTCCGCGGTCATCGGGTCATAGTTTTCGTGATCGGCCGGGGTTGTGCGATCGTCCTCGAGTTCTCCTTGTAAGGCAGAGCGGAGCCAATCATGATCGACCTCGGCGTCGACTGCGTCCGCGAGAACCGCGACCTGCTCGGCCACGGGGAGCTGAGAGACGTCAGGCGCCAGGTCCCCCGTGTACTCCTCGGTCACGTGACTGGACTCGGAGGACAGGTTCTCGGTCGCTGCCCGCGCCGTCGGAGAGGAACTCAGGGAGCCGGACCCTCCACCGAAGAGGCTGACCTCCCATTGCCTCGTGCCGTAGTAGAGCGTCTGGCCATTCACCTGCGGCCACGCTGACAGCAGCATTTGCGCACGGCCCAAGTTGCTGTACGGATGGATCGCCGGCGCGTAAAGGGCTGGCTGCTCGACTCCGGTGACCTGAATGGCGGGCATCGTCCATAGGCCTTCCGGGCGAGGAGCGGTCCGGGTGACGGCGCCAAGGATGCCGTCGCAGTACGAGAGCACGACTCGTCCGTCGATGACTTGAGCGGAGAGCTCGCCGATGGCGTTGTTAGGAACCGTGGGGGTGAGGATCGGGGTCGTGAAACCACCGCGGCGCCATGCCCATGTTCCGCCGCCGTCTCGACCCCAGAACTCATAGGTTGAACGGTTCCACATGCTGCGCCAGTCCACGCGCACGAGATGGATGCCGCCGCCGTTCCAACGGCCCTCGTTGGTGCCGTAGATGTAAACCCAAGGTTCGCCGGGGAGCATGAGCATCGTGTTGTTCTGGAAGTGACTCCACTCCCCCACGTTAGGGAAGTCGAAGTTCTCGCGATTGACCTCCAGATCCCACGTGCGTTCCCAGTTCTCGGCGTGGGCTTCGGTCGAGGTCCACATGCGCGAGTGGAAGGTCGCCCAGCTCCCGCCGGGCGAGATCGGATCCCAGGACCGGATCGCGAAAGTTGTCATCATGTACCGGCCGTCGGGCAGGTGGATCAGGTCGTTCGGAATGTTGGTGAAGCCGTCCGGGAGCTCGCCAGCATGGACCGTTCCGCGGTGCTGATAGTTGATCATCTCTTTGGCGTAGGCGCCGCCGATGGCGTTGTCCCACCGGATGCCGTTCTCAATGTCTGGCCTGAGTTGGACCTCGTTAGTGCCCCGCGGCGATGGCTGTGAGGATGGCTTGGGAGTCGTCGTCGAGCGGGGTGCGAGCGGTGAGCTCGTGTCCG
>NZ_JBSHMJ010000100.1:0-2970 GCF_053645265.1 Dietzia sp. NPDC055343
GTGACCGGGGCCCAGCCCATGATTCGGATGTCGTTTCGGTCGACGATGGGCGCGGTGTACTTCTTGGTGTCCGAGTAGCCAAGGTAGCCGCCGGTGGTCGCGCGAGAGTCGAGAATGGATGGTGACCATGCCACCGTGTCGCCGGGTGCGAACGTGACGATTCCTGTGCTGGTGGCGGTGTCGCCGGAAGGCACCCGCCATTGCAGTTGGAGTTCGTGTCGCGTGGTGACCGAGTCTCCGATGTCGGGGACGCGGGCGGAGATCTGCGTGGTGCCAATCCCGTCGAAGGTGCGTTGCAGGTCAGTGGCCGCAATCTCCGGTGTAGAGGTGAACGCTGCGGCCGCTACGGCGTCCTTGCGCTGGAGGGCGTCAACGAACCCGTCGAGGTTCTCCTGCCGTGGATCCGAGAACAACAGGCCGCAGGACGCCAAGGGGAGTGTGGCGGTCAGGATCACGGCGAGGGTCGAGTGGCGCAAACGGTGCATGCGATCAGAAAAGCCGTCCGGTCGCTGACCTGTCCAAGTGCAGCGTTCGCCGCCTGTGATTGATGAGCTTTATCGCTGCAGGTCTGCCCCCATTCGTGCCTCGTTGACAAGGAGCCGCGCGATACGTCCGATGGCGGTGTCGACTGTGGGCAGCGCCGCGTCGGCGCGGGCTGCCCGGGTTACAACGCACACGACGACCGGTGGCTCACCGTCTGGTTGGACAACGGCGGTCTCGGCGCGGATCCGGCCAATGGTGCCGGTTTTGCCGGCGACCGCTGTCGATGCCAAAGGGAACCCACTTGCGATGCGGTGCGGCCAGATCTGCTGGCCGAGGACCTCCCTCATGAATGCGCACTGCTGGGGGTCGGAGGCGGTGTTCGTCCAGATTGCGCGCATCAGCTGGCATAGCGCTCGGGTAGTGCTGTGCGAGACGTACGCGGGGTCGTAGGCGTGGATCTGGTCGGTGGCGGGGTCGGTTGCCAGCAGGTGGGCGGCGTCTTGCCAGTCGCGTGCGCCGAGTTCGGAGATCGTCAGCTGTTGCTGGGCTCTCACACCTCCGCGGATCACCGTGGCCTCGAGGCTGAGGGCTAAGAGGGTCTCGTCGAGGGCGCCGGCGGGTAGGAGGCGTTGCACTGCTTCGGCGGCGGTGTTGTCTGAGACCGTGATCATCATGCGCACGAGATCGCGGATCGAGACCTCGACGTCGTCGGCGAAGAGGGCGAAGCCGGTCGGCCCCGGCGTGTGTTCGTTGGGGGTGATGGTGACCCGTTGTGTCAGGTCCAGGGTGCCGGCGGCTGCCGCGCGGCAGGCCGCCACCATGAGGTGCAGCTTGTACATCGAGGCCACCACCACCGGAACGTCCTGGCCGATACCCAGACCGGTGCCGGGCCGGTCGATGAGCTCGGCGTAGCACCACCCGTCGCAACCGGCGAAGGCTAGCTCGGCACGGACTAGATCGAGCGTGGTCACGGGGTGGGGCCCCCAGTCACCGTGCGGCATACCCTGGCCAGCCCCCTGTCAACGAGGGACCTGATGTCGTGGCCGTCGGGGGTGCGTTGCCGGTCCGGGTGGACGAGGGCGCGAAAGCGGTGGTCGAAGCGGCCGGGCAGGTCCAGCAATTGCACGCCGTCGATCGTGGGGCTGAAGGCATCCACGACCGCGAACGCTGAACCGGCAGCGACCTGGGTCAGGACGTCCGAGCTGGTGGGGGCCTCCACCGGCCGTGGGTCGATGCCTGCCTCTTTGAGTAGGTCAATCAGCAGGTCCCAAGCCGCCGGTCCGGTGGCTCGTGGTGTCACGGCCAGATCCAAATGCCGAAGTTCTTGCCGGGGGATACGCGCCCGCGGATCGGAGATCATGCCCTCCGGTACGGCCAGTCGGCGTGGAAGTCGGTGCATCACCCCGCGCACGAGATCCCCGGCGGGGCTCGGATCTTCCAACACCGCCACATCGAGCTCGCCGTTCTCGACTCGCGCCACCAACTCGGGTCCTTGCCCGCGGGCCACAGTCACCGACTCGACCTGGGAGCGCATCGACGTCACGGCGGCGGCACTGAGATGAGCCGGGGTGGTGGCAGACGCGCCGACGGCGAACGTCAACCCTCGGCTAGCCAGTTCTCCAGCGGCTGCCTCGAAATGCGCGGCGTCGCGGACCAGAGTGCGGGCCAGCGGGAGCAGATGACGACCCGCAGAGGTGACTACCGCGCCGTCGCGTGTCCGGTCCAGCAATCGCACCCCGAGATGGCCCTCCAGGCGTTGCAGTCCCTGAGACACCGTCGGTTGGGTAGTGCCCAGTCGGTCGGCCGCCGCGCCGAAATGACGCTCTTCGGCGACCGCGAGAAAGAGCGCGCACAGGCGCGTGAGGTCAACACGCGACGAGGAACCAGAGCGAGACGGCATGGGCACATTCTGCCCGACACGACCCCTCCGTCACCTGCCCCGATTGAGGACTCCTATCCACTACCGGGCACAGCGAGATTAGACTGCCGCCGCCCCCCGCGGGCACTGTGGCGACCGACAGCACCGCCCCCGACTCGGTGGCGCCGCGTGGCTCGCTGACCGGAGGGGAGAGGGATGTCTCCGCTTTTCACCGCGCGCGTACTGGCGATCGCCTCTGTCCTGGCCTGTCTGGCCGTGCTGACCACCGTCGCCGTACACAGTTCGGGTCTGTGCCAAGAGCCGGCCTGGCTGTTCGGCTGCAACGACACCCCCTTTGAGGGCCTGTGGCGAACGGCGCGTATTCGATATCGCGCCATTGGATGCGGGGCGCTGGTGCTCGGGGCACTGGCCTGGCTGGCTATTGGTGCAACCCTGCCGAGAAAGGCGCACCGGGCCGGCAACGCGTCCGGTGGATTCTTCGGATCTGGGGGCGCTTACGCGACGGCCACCGTCCTAGGTGTGATGTCCAGGGACGTTGTTGAGTCGGTCGAAGGGTACGCCGCCAATCGCAGAGTGGTGTCGGTGGTGGTTGTAGAAGTGGAGCCAGC
>NZ_JBSHMJ010000101.1:0-2897 GCF_053645265.1 Dietzia sp. NPDC055343
ACGTTCGGGATCCCGGGCTCCGGGGTGGTGCAGCGGCTGCAGGAGGCGGGGTCGGCGGTGGTCGTGACCGTCGCCGGCGTCGAGGATGCGCGGCGCGCCGTGGAGGTGGGGGCGGACTGGTTGTCCGTGCAGAGCGCCGAGGCCGGGGGGCATCGATCCACCACGGCGGTGGGGGAGGAGCCCGACGACATCACCACCGTCGAACTGGTGCGGGCTGTGCGCGCGGCACTGGCGGAGGTGGAGTTCGTGGCCGCCGGCGGAATAGCGACCCCGGAGGACGTCTCTGCCGTGCTGGCCGCCGGCGCGACCGGCGTGCAGCTCGGGACCGTGCTGCTGCGCACCCGCGAGGCGGGCACGAGTGCGTTGCACCGGGCGGCGCTGGGCGATCCCAGGTTCACCGAGACGCGGCCCACCCGCTGCTACACGGGGCGCTACGCCCGCGCGCTGGTCAACGGCTTCGTGGCTGAGCACCACGACGCAGCCCCGGCCGCGTATCCGCACCTGCACATTCTCACGGGCCCGATGCGTAAGGCCGCAGCCCAGGCGGGCGACATTGACGTGCCGCCGCTGTGGGCCGGGTCGCGATGGCGTGCTGCTGATGCCTACGCCGATCGGCCAGCCGGCGAGGTGGTTGCCGAGCTTTGGGATGGCGCGCGGCCCTCAGTGGGCTGATTCTTCAGCCGGGAGCCCCCAGATTCCGCAGCCTCGAGCCGGCATTCGTTGGCCTCGGAGCGGCCGAAGGGTAGGCAGCGAATTCTCGTGTACTGATGCGGGTCTGGCTCCAGGGAACCCGAACGGGCGCTTCCTGAGTGAGGCCCCCGTCTGAAGATTGCCTGAGCTTCAGCGGCGCGAGCTCGGGCCGATCCTGAGTTCGAGGAGCGGAACTTAATGAGCAACGATGGCGCGGCCTACGAACGACCAGCGAAGTTGTGCGACATGACCCGACTATTGTGTCGCAGATCACTGCATGCTACGTTCTGGTAACACTGTTCGTGAACGTCAATAATCTTTGACGTTGACTCCCGGAAGGGGAAAAAGATGGGTTCACTCACGGCGTCCACTGAAGCTATGGGCGGCGGCGTCCTGGATCTGCTCACCATCATGGCCGGCATCGACGGACTCGTTGGTGCCATGTTCGGCTCCATTGGCAACCTCATCGGTGTCGGCAACGGTGCCGTCTGACTCTGGCTAGTCGGCAATAACTGATCGCCATCCACTCACATCGCAGAATGCAAAGGAAGCACCATGCTATTCGGATCAATTGACAACGTCTTCGGCGCCGTCGAGGGCAGTGTCGCGGGCTTCGGAGAGTTCATCGGGACCCTGCTCGGCACCGGCACAGGCAGCGTTGCCGGCCTGTTCTCCAACGTCCTCGAGGCGATCTACGCCGGTAGCGGCCAGGAGATCCAGCTCTAAACTCGAGCTCGTAGCGAATACTCCGATCGACCCCCGGGTAACAACCCCGGGGGTCGCTCGATTTGGGTGCGTGGCGTCAGGAGTTGGCGCGTCGCTCGGCTTCGCTCCCGATGTCGGCCAGATCCTGCTCCATGGTCTTGCGGGTCGAGTTCAGCGCGACCTTGCCCATCACGCCCATGACTACCCGGGAGATGGCCGGGGCGTGCGCGGTTTCCGCGCTGAAGTGCATGAACAGGGTTGTGCCCCCGTCGGCGTCGGCAGTCAAGGTGAACACGGTCTTGTATTCGGTCCCGCCGTTCTCAGCAACGATCGTGGTGGAGTGCGGTGCGTCCGCGGTCTGCACCATCATCTCTTCGGTTGACTTCATTCCGAACATCTTGCGGGTCTCGCGCCAGCGAAAGCCTGGCTCATAGACGCCGGCGGTCAGGATCTTCACCGACAACACACCGGAAAGGGTGCGGTGTGCGTTGGGAATGTCGGTGAGGACGGCCCACACGGTCTCCGGATCGGCGTCAATGTGGCGAGACAGGTCAAGCTGCATAAGCTCGAGTGTAGTGCCGCGCGGCGTCTCGGTCGGGGCAGCGAAGAACACGGTGTCGTGAAATGCACGGCGCCGGCATCCCTTCCCCATGAGTGGATGCCGGCGCGATGCCGACCGGTCAGCGGGCCAGCCCGCCGATGGTCGTTCTCGAGTCAGGAGCCCCAGTTGGCGAGGTTGCCGCCGAGGACCCAGAGGATGTTGCCGAGGAAGCCGGTGCTGACATCGAGGATGCCGGAGCCGGTATTGAACATGACTGAACCCCAGCCGAGCTGGTTGAGAATATCGGAGAACATAGTGGTGGTCCTTTCGACGGAGGTGCGGCGTGGACACGTCGCGTTGAACTGAGTTCGCCGCTGGGTCTCAAGGGCCCCGTGGTGGACTCGCCCCACATATCTGTGATCCGAATCACAGTGTTACGGGCGCTCTTCGGGATATTGCTCTGGTAATCGAGGTTCTCGGCGCAGTCGGACATCTGAGATTCACAGATGCCTTGTTCGCCAACGGATGTGGCCACTGGCGCCGCAACTGTTTCGATCGCGTCACAAAGGGCAGATCGCTGTCATTCGGGCATGCAGTCGGCGATGCGTGGGAGCCGGAGGGTCTGGCGTGTCGCTAGGTCCGGCGCGGTCCGGGTTTCAGCGCGGAGGGCGAAGTCGACCACTGTGGTGTGGGGCCAGCGCTGTGCCAAGGCTGGCGCGAAGGGCCGGGCGGGGGCCCGCCGATCGACGCGCGGCAGGAGTGGCCGACTGGAGGCCCAACGAAGACGTCGAACCCGATGGCGAGGGCAGGCTCCGAAGGGGGAATCGCTAATGTCGTTCGGTGTGGCGAGGGTAACGGGGCGTTGACGAGAACTCCTCTCTTGTGGGGTTCGCGACGGATCGAGCTACCCAAGCTTGAACCGACGAAATGACCAGCGCTGGCATCGCCCGAAGGCGATGCC
>NZ_JBSHMJ010000102.1:0-2722 GCF_053645265.1 Dietzia sp. NPDC055343
GTCGTGGCGGAGTCGGCCGCCGTGCGGGCGGCCGTCGCGGCACCAGATCGGGATGCCAACCAGTAGGGAATGCCCATCGTGCGTCTCCTCGAGCTGTCGCTTCGGATGTCGCGCGGGCTCACTGTAAGTCCGGCCGCCGCACTCTGCATCCGATGCGCCGCGGAGACCTACGGGCGGTTCACGAAGTGAGGATCTCGATTCCGAGTCCGGCCAATGCTGATACATCACTGGCGTATTCGAGAGGAAGATCCCACTCCCCCTCGCGACTTCGCTTCGCAGCCGCGGCCAGTTGTCGAGTCTCGGCATGCGGAAGCGGATTGAACGTCTTCATCGTGACGACGTCCGACGAGTTCCCGCTACGCCCCCGACGTAATTGGGCTCGCGTCGGGTTGGCGCCGGCCAGGTCCAGGCCATACATCAACCGTCGAGCCGTGTCAGAGCCGAGGGATCTAGCAGCCGTCACGCGGCCGCCCTCGAGCCGGACGATCTGGTGATCGAGCATTCCGGTGACATTCCGGACCCGAGCGAGGTGGCGTCCGTTCATAGTGGAGCTCGTAGGGAACCAGCGCGCATCTTGCGACGCTGAAGAGCTCGCGTTCCCCGGCAAGTAGAAGCGATATTGTGCGGTGCTCACGGTCTCGCTATCCGGAGGACGCAGCGCAGAATTCAGAACGTCGATGGTCCATTCATTAATCGGTTGACCGGGACCTCGCTTCCACATGGCCAGTTCGACGACTGGAAATGCGAACGAAGTTCCCTGCTCGACCCACCGGACTGCTCCGTCTACGTGAACGCGGCCACGGACTTCTGGGGCCAGTGCCCGCACGGGCAGCCCGCCGATCAAGAGGCTGCCTCTAGCGCTTCCGTTCTCCACGAAGTAAGGCGGGGTGCACACCCAGTTCCCATTGACCAGCTGCGCGAGATCCCCCAGCGCCACCAATTCCCTGACTGAGTCTGTAACCCAGGCACGAACTCCCACAGGCGTTTCGTCAATTACTGACTCGCACGCAGCTGTAGCACGGTCGAGCAGGGTGTGATCAGTGACGGGCGCGCCTCCCACGGTGGACGCATGCGCCACAGCCCGAACGATCTCAAAAACAAGGGTCCGGCGCCCGGTTCGTTGCGGGAGCATCAGTTCGGCTGCGATGACGCTCTCGGGGGAAGCTCCCTCAACCGGAACTACATCGAGGTGTGGACCGGTCATCGCAGCATGCTCCGGGCGCGAGCGACCGCATTCTCGAGCACGTCGGTGTCGAGCCGCACGATGGGGGCGATATCCGCGATCACGTCGTCTACCAGCCCGGGCGGGGAAACCTCTGCTGTGGCCAGAGCCGGGACCACGACGGACTCGACCGCGATCTGTGCCCTCGTGAGGGCGGAGTCACCGCGCCCGACAACCTGGGTCTCCGCCACCGTGTGAAGCGTCCGGCTCAAGTCGATGCGGGTGTCGAACACCGGACTGATAGCTTCGGCCAGATCATCGAGCGACCGAACGAGCTCCCCTGAGGCGCTTACCCGGTCAGGAGGAGAAATCGTGCTGGCAGCCGGAACCTCCCCACCCTGCCTCGAGGGTGCAGGGACATCGACGACCGCAGCGAAGTTCCAGAACTCGACACTCACTGGTGCTGTGGTCATTCCGACCGACGCCGTCGCGGCGAGCAGAAGCCCCTCGCCCCAGCAGACGCCCGCTCCTGCGGCCGCAGTTCGGGCGCCTGCTGGGCCCACGATTTGTCTACGTGGATGAGCGAGCCATGGCAGCAAGTAGGTGTCACTGCTCCCACAGTTGAAACCCTCCAGCACCACGAGCCCCGGGTTCTCGGGCGTGCACTCGCGCCTGGCAGCAGCCAAAAGGTCTCCGTGTAGGCGATGCTGGGACGGGTCACTCGCCCGTATCCCCAGCAGATCGGCCGGGCGCAGAAAATCGTGATTCACCGGCAGTTCAGCGACGCGAGCCCCCAGCGCCACCTGTGCGTAGGTGTGCAGAGCGGTCATCGCACCGGTGCCGGTGAGGACGGGCAAGAGACCTGCGTGGAGGATCTCATGGAGCCTCACCAGAACGGTCAATGGCAAGCCGACTACGCGGGCCGCAGTTTCGAGCACCTCTGGGCCTGTGGGCGTCGAAGCCGCAGCAGCCTGCGGAAATGGCTCGCGCACCCGGCTTATTGCCGGAACCGCCGCGCGATTAGCACCGTTGGCGATGCGCATCAGGACAGAATCCGCCAGAAGCTCACCGGCGTCAGCAGTTGCATCCTCGAGCCGCTCCAGAAGTCGGCTCTCGAAAGTCCCAATCTCCGCCTCAAGCTTGGAAAGCTCGGTTTGGAGCTCGACGCGTCGAGCAGCGACGGATTCTTCCAATTCCTTCCGCCGCGCCGTGAGAATAGTGACTTCCGAGCCTTCGTCAGCCATTCGTGCTTCGGCGAGCTGTCGCGCCTCCGCTGCGGCTTCTTGGCGCGCGTGTTCGGCTGCGCTAGCAATCGCAGACTCAACCCTGGGAAGCTCAAGCACACTGTCGATGACGAGCGCGGCAGATTTATCGAGCGCCTCTTGAAATTCCACGACCCGCAGCGCTCGTTCCAGGCGGCTTGCTGATTCCGCACTGATCACGGATTCCGGAATCAGCCGGACGGTCTCGTTAATGAATCGTTTGGTCGAGGCCAAGTCCGGGACGATTCCACCATTGTCCCGAGTAAGTTTAGCCGCGTCGTTAAGTGCGGATCTGAGC
>NZ_JBSHMJ010000103.1:0-2719 GCF_053645265.1 Dietzia sp. NPDC055343
CAACCTCAAGACCGCCACAGGCCTGGACGAGCAGATTGCGGCGCTCAACCGGTTCCAGGAGATCCACAACCAGGTCATGCCGTTCACGATCTTTGCCAATGCCGAGGAGTTCGTGGCGGTGGACGAGGCAGTGAAGGGAATCTCGCCCACGTCGTCGGGGGTCATGCTGTTCGACGGCGCCTACGTCACCAACCCCTGAGAGCCAGTCGCGCGTAGTTCCAGCCCCATCCGGGGAGCATGCCCCGCCGCGTCGGGACGTGACGACGACACCCCTAGCCCTCACCATCACACGCCCCCTTGAGCCGCTGGCCACCTCCGCCCAAATCCGTATGCACGGGATCAGGCTGGCGACCGTCGCTTCATGCGGCAGGTGTGGCAGGCCACTCGGGGGTGGCCGCGACGACACGGCCGCACCGCACTTGCTCCTGCACCGACCGGCTGACTTCGCGGCGGACGGGGGGCCAGCGCGTCGATCCACTTCGGCGAGTCGTTTATGGCCGGTGGGTGGCCCTAACTCGAGCCGACGGAACTGCTCACCGAGTTCGCCCGCGACCGGCCCTCCCCCAACCCACGCCCATCACAGGCGTGGCGTCGCCTGCATCTGCCGGGCCAGCCTCGGTGGGCGTCGCGGCGGCCTATCCGAAGACCGCGATGATCGCGCGACGGCCGCGCAGCACCCCCTTGCCGATGCTCAGAGACCCTTGTTCCCGAACTGGTCGGCGGACGCCGTCTCCCGACGGTCGTGGGGACAGTTGTGTAGCGCCACATCTCCCCTGCTCTCGGCCCCGGGTTCCAGGCCAAACTCACAGTCAATGCTTACCTGGCTGCCGCCGCCGGCGATTGCCACTTCCGCATTCGGCTGAGGCGGACCTTCTCGCGAAGCGGCGCGGCGGGCATCGTGCCGCGGGGACACACATCGCGAGGCGCCCGCAAGGGCATCCACACCGCGTATCGAGACGGTTCTCTTCAAACACTAGACAGTGTGACCGGAGTCACCTACCTTGAATATGGTTCCATTTGGAACTATTTCAGATGTTCGACACTGAGGAGACCGTGATGACGCTGTCCATAAAGGACGCGCTCGCCGCCAAGGGACTACACCCCTCGGCCGACGAACTCGACCGCATCGAATCCACCTGGGCCCAGATCGCCGGACTCCGGCGCGACCTCGACACCATCAACACTGCGGACGCCGACGTGGCGATCCGCAACATCCCCGGAGGCGACCACCATGTCTGACGAACTCCTCAGCAAGTCCGCGACCGAGATCGGCGAGCTGATCCGCGACAAGCAGGTCTCCCCCGTCGAGGTGACACGCCAGAGCCTCGACTACGCGCGGTCGAAGAACGAGCAGATCAACGCCTTTGTCAGTTTCCGCGACGAGCAGGCGCTCGCCGAGGCCGCACAGGCCGAGAAGGAGATCGCCGCCGGCGAAGTCCGCGGCCCGCTGCACGGCGTCCCCATGGCACTCAAGGACAACCTGTACGTCGCGGGCGAGGTCACCACCATGTCCTCGAAGATCCACGGAGAGTTCGTCTCCGAGCATGACGCCACGACTGTCGCGAAGCTGCGTGAGGCGGGCGTCGTCGTCACCGGCAAGCTCAACATGCACGAGTACGCCTGGGGGATCGACAACAACAGTCCCCACTTCGGCCCCGTGCACAACCCGTGGAATCTCGACAAGGTCCCCGGCGGGTCCAGTGGCGGGTCCGGTGCCGCCGTCGCCGCGGACATGTCCTATTCCACGCTCGGCACCGACACCGCCGGCTCGATTCGCATCCCCTCGTCCGCGAACGGCCTGGTGGGCCTCAAGCCGACGCACGGCCGCGTGTCCAAGTTCGGCTGCTTCCCCTTGGCCTGGACGCTGGACCACATCGGGCCCATGTCCAAGACGGTCGCCGACGCCGCCGCCATGCTCGGCGCGATCGCGGGATTCGACCGCCGCGACCCCACCTCGGTCGACGCCCCAGTGGACGATTACCTGGCCGGCCTCGGCGGCGACCCGAACGGACTGGTTATCGGAGTGGAGGAGGACTATTTCTTCCGCGACGTGGACTCGGAGATCGAGCGGATGGTCCGGGCCCGGATCGACGACCTGGTGGCCCGCGGCGCCACGGTGAAGAAGGTGCAGATCCCGTCCCTGCGCTACTCGGAGTGGACCGAGCTCGCCACGAGCCTGTCCGAGGCGTCGGCGATCCACCACCAGGACCTGCTCGACCGTCCCCAGGACATGGGCAGCGACATCCGCTTCCTGTTCTACCTGGGCGAGCTGTTCTCCTCGGTGGACTACCTGCAGGCGCAGCAGGCCCGCCGCCAGATCAAGCAGGAGTTCACCGCCGCCCTGGCCGACGTGGACGTGATCATGGCGCCCACGCTGCCGGTCATGGCCCCGGACATCGGGTCCGAGGTCGCGGACCTCAACGGCTCGCCGGTGGATCTGGTGCAGGCGTTCATCCGCTACACCGGGCCGAGCAACCTCACCGGACTGCCGGCGCTCACCGTGCCGGCCGGGCTCAACGACGGCCTTCCGGTGGGGCTTCAGCTCATCGGCAAGGCGTTCGACGAGTCCACTCTGTTGCGTGTGGGGGGCTACGTCGAGGAGTCCGATCCGATGGGAGGCTCGCGCGCGCCCCACTCGGCCTCGCCCGTCAGCGCGGTCTGACCGCCGCCGGCGCGGCCTGACCACTTCCCGCGCGGGGTGCCTCCTCGGTGGCGCCCC
>NZ_JBSHMJ010000104.1:0-2645 GCF_053645265.1 Dietzia sp. NPDC055343
GTAGTTGACGACGACGAGCGCGCCCTCGCGCCCGAACGCCCGCACGATTTCCTTACCGAGGCCCCGCGCTCCGCCGGTGACCAGGACGACCTGCTCGTCGATACGCACGCTGTTTCCGGTATTCACTGCCACTCGCTTCCCGGCGGCTCCCGCGAAGGGTGGCGATGCACACCCGCCGACCTGCGCAGAGACGCGGCGGCGGTATCGACATTCCTTCGCTGGAACTACCCAGATCAGGTTCGACGGGTGTGATCTCAGCTGCCCGGATGGGCGGCACCCCGTGTCGCGGCCCAGCCTAGGTCATACCCGGGGTCGCGGCAGCCCTGCCGCCCGGCCGACGCCACTGAACCGGTCACAGATGCCCTCGACGATGTCCTCGGTCTTGTCGTACATCCCGGCGGAATCACCCAGCTGATCGACAGTGTTCCATGCGGTGCGTTCCAGCAACCCGTCGTACCTCTGCGGTCAGATGGCTCACTTTCACACCTTTGACGAGCTCCGAACCTACGCCGGTTCTATACACGGATCTTCCATTCACCCGTGATGTTCTCCCAATACGAGTTGTGGTTCGGAACCGTGTCTGAGACATCGACATCCACGAGGTTCGGAGCCTCGCACCCGGTGCCCTTGAGCCCTACGGCGACGCTGCCGACTTCCGCGACCGCGTACGCATTCCTGAGAACCGCGTCGTTTCGAGAGAAGTAGTTGACCACGTACCCCGAGGTGGTCGATGCAACCGATGCCCAGTCGAACTTCTGGCCGATCGCAGCCCCGAGAATTCTGAGATCCCGGACCTTCTTGCCTGCCCTGGCTTTGGACAGAGTTTGTGTCGCAGTCGCCATGACCCGTCCGCCGAGGCTGTGTCCGACCAAGATCGCCTCGCCCTCGAATCGGGCGAGGATGTCGCCCAAGATCACTCCGGTCTTGTCCGCGCGAACTCGTGCCACATGCCATGGGTTCTTGGCCAGATCCGTTGCGACCATCACCGGCATCAGCGGGCTGAGTTTTCCGGCAGCAGCTTTGCTGGCTTTCCTCGCGACGGCGCCGACCGCGAAGCGCCCCGCCTGAGCTCCACCGATCGAACCTAATAGGAGGGCCACATCGTTGAGTTCCTTCGAGCCCCAGTGCAGGAAGTAGATGGGCTGATCCGGATACGTCTGCTCAACGAACCCGACCGACTTCCACCATTGGATATCGCCCTCGGTGGTGAAACCCCGGGCGATGATCACCGGTGTACCGGAGCCCTCCCGGAACAGTTCCAGCTTGAACGACTTGTCGTCGCGCAGATAGGCGTTGGTCACCGACGCCCCCAGCGCACCACCCAACGCTGCGCCGACGGCTGTGACGACCATTGTCCCGCCGGCCATTCCCAGTCCACCGGCCGCAACCGAGCCGCCGCCGAGGAGTGCGAGACCGAAACTCTGCGCGGCTGCGCCACTGAGCGCAGCGCCGGCTCCCATTTTCGACGCCAGAACTCCGACCGCGCCGCCCACCGCCGGCGCCGCCATCAGCGCGAGCGGGAAAGCCGCGCCGACCGCAAGAACCGCAGTGAGCCCAAGCTTGGACCCCTTCGCGAGATTGGGCTTGTCGTACTCCATGAATGAGGCGAAATCCTCGAGTCGCTCCAAGGGGTCACGCGCGCGCTCAAAACTAGGGAGAGTATGCGAGTGTTCGGCGCAGAAACTCGGCAGATGCACCCGGTTAAGGCTGCGAACTGCCATGTTCTTACACCTGGGTGCAACACAGACGTCGGTGGCGGACCCGCAGGCGTCGCAGATGTAAGTCGAGGTCTGCGTGCTGGCGCTCTTCACCTTGTGGTGGGTCGACTTCTCGATGCAGTTGGAGCACCACCCGACCCGGGATTCGTTCCCGAGTTCGTCGATGAGGACCGTCAGACGCTGTGCGACCTTCGCGTGTACTTCTGCCTTCTTGAGAAGCGCAGACGACGCCTCGTCGTCCACCATCTCCGACGCCTGCTGCCGGAAGCCGGCGTACGCCCAGAGATTGTGTTGCAAGGTCATGTTGCCGACGAGTTGGACGTCGCCCTCCGCGGCCGGCTCAAGATCCCCGGGCTGCCCCGTCAAGGTGAGCTTGCGCCCCTTGGGCGACCGCGCCTGAGCCTTCAACGGCCCGTCGGGACTCTTCTCGAACCAGATTGCTTCCATGACCATGCACTTGCCTCACTATGCGACGCGGGAGTGTGCCGCCGATCGCCGCACCGCGCATAAGGGTAATCCCACCCGTCGATCCGTTGATCCTCAACCGACGAGTTTCAGCCCGACGACGCCGCCGACGATCATCAGCAGAAAGACCACCTTGAGCACGGACACCGGCTCAGCGCCCGTGATCATCGCGTAGATCACTGTCAGCGAGGCGCCGATGCCCACCCAGACCGCGTACACGGTGCCCACGGGCAGGTCCCGCATCGCGTAGGCGAGACCGCCCATGCTCACGACCAGCGCCACTCCGAACACCACGGACGGTCCGAGCCGGGTGAAGCCCTCGGACCGGCCCAGGGCGGTGGCCCACACGGCCTCGAGAACACCGGAGAAGACAAGAACTATCCACGCCATGACGGCCTCCTGCGGGCCGTCTTGTCGCGCACCGGGTACGGCACCCCTCGTCCGGAGGCCCCGTGTCGGGGT
>NZ_JBSHMJ010000105.1:0-2621 GCF_053645265.1 Dietzia sp. NPDC055343
AGCTCAACCTGGGCGGATTACTGCCCAAGCGCGCCGGGATCATGGCGACGAACCTCCGGGCCCGCCCGGTGGACGGGCCCGGAGGGAAGACCGGCATCTGCATGGAGGTCGTGGAACACGTCTGGCCGCTGGTGACCGCCGGCGATGTGACCACCCGCGTCTCACGCGAGATCCCGCTGGAGCGAGCCGCCGAGGCGCTCACCCTTCTGGAGTCCGGCGAGTCACACGGCAAGATACTGCTGACCGTGGCCTCCGCCGGCCTGCTGCGGTTATCTCGGACCTGATCGACTCCCCGACCCCCGCTACGCGATCTGGACTCGCCCGGAACCCCGGGGACGTAGCGTGACCGCATGACAGCCGAGTTCGATCCCCGGCCGGCCTCCTGCCGGAACCGGCCGGGAGCCAGAGACTGGGACATGATCCGCGCCTGGACCGACGACAAGTACATGAGCTTCGATGTCCGTCCGCACGGGAGGCGGATCACCCCGTCGTCGTCAATGTACTCGGTTGCCATCGGCGATGTGACCATGACGCACTTCACCTACGGTATCCACGTCGACCTGGACGGCTTCGCAGTGGACTCGGGCAACATTCTCGTACTCACCACCGTCGACGGGAACACCCGACACGCGGGCCTGCGTGACAGCACGGAACTGGCAGGCGGCCAGACCTATGTCGTGGATTGTGCGCACTCGCCCTACCGACTGGAGGCGGACACCGAACACCTACAGCTCAACCTGACCATCCCCCAGCGTCTCCTCACCGACCTGTCTCTCCGGTGGTACGGCACAGCTCCCGACAGTCGGCTGTGGTCCCGGCCGGCCGTCGTGGGCGGCCCCGGCAGTCCGTGGCTGAGCCTTCTCGACTACACGTCCCGGACCGCCGCGGTGGATCCCGCGGTGGTCGCGTCAGGGCCGGCAGGTCGCCACCTCGAGGAGATGCTGGTCGCCCAACTGCTGGGCGACTGGTCACGCGGGGTCGGCCTCGACCTGTCGTCGCCGCGTTCCGTTCCGGCCCCCGGATACATCCGGACAGCCGTGCACTACATCGATGCCCACGCCCATGACCTGCCCACCGTTTCCGAGATCGCTGCGGCGGCCGGGGTCAGCGCCCGCGCCCTGAGCGGCGGTTTCGCCAAGTACGTGGGAATCTCCCCGCGGGCCTATCTCAACGAACGCCGGCTCCACGGAGTGCGCCGCGAACTGGCCGGCGGAGCCGCTTCGGTCGCCTCTGCCGCACACGCCTGGGGCTACGTCAACCTCGGTTCCTTCGCCGCCTCCTACCGCCGCCGATTCGGCGAGAACCCGTCACAGACCCTGAGAAGCTCCTCGCACATCTGAGTGCCGACTCCGGACATCCGGTTCCGATCCGCGACGTCAGCTGTCGAGCCGACGGGTGACGATCCTCCCGACCCGCTCCCCGCGGGCCCCCGGCCGCACCGCGGCCCCGAACCCGGAGGTTGTCCGATGACCGCCCTGAACACCCGACTCGATGGCATTCTGAACCGCACCACGACCGCCGCGGTCCCGGAGGCGCGTATCCCCGGAGTCGTCGCCAGCGTCACGCGGGCCGACGGCACCATCTACGAAGGCGCGTCGGGGTTGCGCTCGACCGCAGACGAGGCACCGATGTCGACAGACACGGTCTTCTGCATGTTCTCCACCACTAAAGCCGTCACTTCGACCGCGGTCCTGCAGTGCGTCGAGGAGGGTCTGGTCGATCTGGACACGCCGGCCTCCGAGTACGTACCGGAGATCGCGGATTTACAGGTCGCCGAGGGAGTCGATTCGAACGGCGCGCCCGTCCTGCGCGCTCCGTTCACGCCCGTCACCACCCGGATGCTGCTCCTGCACACAGCCGGCCTCGGCTACTCGTTCTTCTCCGACCTCTACGCCGGATTGCTCGCCGAGACCGGCCAGCCCGACATCATCGGCGCCACCAAGGACTCGCTGATGTCGCCGTTGCTGTTCGAGCCCGGCACACGATTCAACTACGGCACCAACATCGACTGGGCGGGCCTGGTGGTGGAGGCCGTGCGGGGCAAGCGATTGGGCGAGGTCATGGCCGAGAGAATCTTCACCCCGCTGGGGATGAACGACACCGCCTTCACCATGACGCCGTCGATGGCAGGACGACTAGCCGCCGTCCACCAGCGTACCGAGGGCGCCCTGGCCCCGAACGGACTGGTGCTCCCCCAGGACCCAGAACTCCACATGGGTGGGCACGGCCTGTACTCGACAATGCCGGACTACACCCGGTTCCTCCGGATGTGGCTCCGCGACGGCGACGGAGAGCACGGCAGGGTTCTGCAGCCAGCCACGGTGGCTGCCGCGGCGGTGAACGGACTTGGCGACCTGAAGGTCTCCGCAATAAAGACCTCGATACCCGCGCTTTCGCACGACGCGGAGTTCTTCCCGGGGCAGAGCAAGTCGTGGGCGTACTCGTTCATGGTCAACGACGAGGAAGCACCCACCGGCCGCAGCGCGGGGTCCCTGTCCTGGGCCGGGCTGGCGAACCTCTACTACTGGATCGACCGCGAGGCCGGCGTCGCCGGAATCTGGGGCAGCCAGGTCCTGCCGTTCATGGACCCGGCCGCCGTCGACAACTTCCTCGAGTTCGAG
>NZ_JBSHMJ010000106.1:0-2583 GCF_053645265.1 Dietzia sp. NPDC055343
GACACGAGCTCACCGCTCGCACCCCGCTCGACGACGACTCCCAAGCCATCCTCACAGCCATCGCCGCGGGGCACTAACGAGGTCCAACTCAGGTCTAACTACCGTCTAATGCTACTTATAGTCTGTAGACCTATAGGCATCAACCGCCTGAAGTTGCAGGTATGCGTGATGATGAGGTCTTGGGCGAGTTTGGGCTCCGGATCCGTCGTGTCCGCCAGGAGGCGGGGTTGTCCCAGGAGGAACTGGCGCACCGTGCGGGTCTGCACAGGACCTATATCGGATCGGTGGAGCGAGGCGAACGCAATATCGGGCTACTGAATATTGCGGCGTTGGCCACAGTGCTCCAGGTGGATGCGAGCACATTTGTCTGTGGGTTGCGACGTTCAGGTGCAGGGCCGAATGTGTGACGGAATCGCTGTTGCTGTCGACGACACAGCGGGCCGCCGGCGCCGGCGCCGGCAATTCCGCAGATGCCGCGGCGATCTGCATCCGCTCCCGCGTAGGTGAGGGACACTTCATTGATGGACCGTGCACGATAGGTGCCATGATCCTCAACGGGACCGTCCTAGGTGCGTGCCAACCTCGACCTCTTCCATCGAGCCCGCGACACCGACAACGCCGGTGACGTCGTCCTGATCGCGACCGCTCACGAGGCCGATCGCTGGCCGCGCCATCCGCGCCGTCCGGCTCGAGCGCGGACTCAGCCAGCTCAAACTCGCGGTCGCTGCCGACTTCAGAGCCGGCCAGATCGGCATCTGGGAACGCGGCAAAGTCCCCGCCGCACGCGGCCGAGACGCGCACGCACCTACCCTCACCCGCCAGTAGTTCGACGACCTGGCGGCCGCACTCGGATGCAGTGTCGAGACCATCGCCGACCGGGCCGCGCTATCGACCACCACCAGAGTGCTCTACGGCCTCGAGCCACTTGGTCCCGCCAGGACCATCGTCGCCGGCCGCGAGTTCGACCTTATCGACGCCGAAGCAGGCCGGGTCCTGGACTTCATCGCAGGGATCGTCGCCGCCCGCGACCTGGGCCAGTAGGGGAGTGTGCGAGCGCGGCGCTACCGTGCCGCCCCATGGCAGACCCCGACACCCTCGCCCAGGTCCAGGACGCCGCCGGCGCCTACCGGCGCGGGGCCGCCGAGCTTACGGACGTCCGCGCCTGCGAGTTACTGCGCGACGTGCGTCGCGCCGCCCGCGACCCGCGCCGGCACCGACACGGCGCCGACGGCAAGTCCGTCTTCCGGGGTGGACGCAGGGTCGCCGACCGCTGGCGCCAGCGGTAGCGACCTCGCGCCAGGGGCTGCCGGTGCCGGCGGGTGGACGGAATCCACATTATCGGCGCTGCGACGGTCTTCGAGCTGAGTGGGCTATTCGCCGCGTGGAACGGTGAGGGTTTCGGAGCGCTTGTCGCCCCCGGGTTCGGTTGCGTAGGACACTCGCACGAGTGGCTCGGAGCCCCAGGTTCTGGCGATGACCACATACTCTGCGTGGCTGCTCTCCCATTCCGACGGCCAACTGTTGCGCGGTCTCCAGAGTAGATTGCCGTAGTCGAACTCGACGTCGTAAGCAGTCGCCCCGCCGGCGTTCGCGACGACGTAACCCTGTCTGGAGTCGTGTGTGATCGAGAATCGCGGGGAAGGCTTCGGAGCTGGAACAGATGGACGTGACGCCAGCTCACCGCCCTGCATTTTGTTGAACGTCTGGGTGCCTGGCGAGCGGCCAACGAGTCGATTCGCTCGGCGGGCCTCTTCCAGTTGCCCTCGCTGAATGTCGGTTTGAACTCGCATGATGGCGACTTGTTCTCGTGCCGTCTCGGAAGACTTATCCGCTGCGTTCGCCGAACGGTTTGCTGCCCACCAGCTCAGCCCGCCGAAGACGGCCGCGATCATAGATACGACGAGTGCCCCGACGGCGATCCACTCCGCAGCTCCCATTCGGAAATCCTATGCCGGAAGCTCAAGAAATATTGCGGGGCCCAGTGAGAGGTGCACAGTGGTTCCGTAACTCTGTAGTGGCAGATCGCGACTTATCGGCACTCGCGTAGCTACGACCCTCGCCGACATGTTCGGCCGAGTGGCCGGGCAGGCCGGTTGGATTGGTGGTGTCCCCGATGAGGTTTGCGGGACGGCCTGTTAGTTTAAGGCCCAACGTCGCCCGCGGGCGTAAGACAAGTCAGGTTGTCTACTGCTTCTGTTAAGTTGAGCTCACTCTGGCCGCCCGGCCGCAGTGAGCGGCAGGGCCAACTGCTAGCCGATCGGAACTACTGACCCGAAAAGGGGAAAAATGCGTTTCGCTCGCCTTTCCAGTTTCGCCTCCACCACCGTTCTCGCCGCTGCCACAGTGCTTAGCGGGGCAGGGGTCGCCCAGGCAAACTCACTGGGCTCCCTCATTCCGGGTTCGTCTACGGCTGGGGGGCTGATGCTCACGATCGACAAGGTGGCACCCACTGCAACGAGCGGCACCTTCACCAATAACACCTTGAAGACACAGACTTACTGCACCGGCGTCCTTTCCACCGTCGAGAACGTCCGCATCCTCGAAGCAGGGTTGAAGGATGGCGTGGATCTTTACAACCCGCCC
>NZ_JBSHMJ010000107.1:0-2541 GCF_053645265.1 Dietzia sp. NPDC055343
GCGCTTAGCGGAGCGGCGCCACGCCCGACCGCCCCCGCCGGCCTAGCCGGCGTCCTCCTCGGTCTCGTCGGTGAGGGCTTCGGCGATGAGGTGAACGGCTTCCTGGACCCGGATGGCGGTGGCTTTGACCTTCTCGGCCTGGCCGCCGCTCCAGCTGGCGACGTAGCCCACGCTGTAGTCGCTGGTGTCGAGACCGTGCAGTCCGGCCACGACGTAGGCGACGGATTCGGCTTCGAGCTCGCAGGTGGCCTGGTCGGGCTCGGTGGTCGCCTTGCCGTCCTCGTCGGTGTGCAAGATCGCGTGCGCGGCCTCGTGGATGGCGGTCTTGGCGGCGTGGGCGTCGGACAGGTCGGCGTCCACGACGATTCTGCGGCTGCCGTCGATGGTGCAAAAGCCGTTGACCTCGCCGGGGATCTGCTCGCGGGTGACGGTCCAGCCCTGGCCGGTCATCCATGCGGTGATGCGCTGGAACAGGTCGGCGGGGTCGTCGCCCTGGAGCTGGGCCACGGGGGCGGTGGGCTGTTCGACGCCTTCGATGGGGTCGGTCTGGGAGATGTCGAACACCGACACCACGGGCGGCGGGCACTTGACGGCGCGGCGGGTCTTCTCGCCGGTGGTCTCGTCGGTCTCGGACGCGATGCGGAAGGGCTTGCCGAAAATGCGGATCGCGGTCTCACCCTTACGGACCTGGCGGCCCTTGACCTGCCATGCCTTGAATCCGGCGACCTGGGTGGCGTGGGGGCACTGCACCTGAATCAGCAGCGTGTTGTTGAGGCTGTACTGGTGGAAGCTGCCCAGGAAATCGAGCCAACGCTGCCACTGGCCGGACTCGGTGAGGGCGTTGACGGCGGCGGTCAGCTCGTTGTGCATCTGCTCGACCTTGGCGGCGCGGGCCTCACGGGCAGCTTCGCGCTGCTGCGGGGTGTAGGTCTTGCGGGCCATTGTTGGCTCCTTTCGGGTTCGGGGTGAGGGGCCTCTGTGGCCCGCTCTGCTTCTAGCATACACGTATGATGCGCGTATGCAACGAGTATGATGCGCTCGTGCCTTAATCCAATGCGGGGCCGCCTGCCCGGCTCGCTTGTGGCGGGCCGGGCAGGCGGTGAGGTTAGAGGTTCAGCCCTCCGGCGCAGCCGAAGCACCGCGCCCCGGAGGCGCTGGCGGTGATGGCCTCGCCGCAGTTGGCGCAGCGGCGGGCGGGATGGGCGAAGGCGTGCCGCCCGTCCTCGTAGTGCCACAGCATTTCGGTGCCGTCGTCGGCGAGCACCAGCCAGATTTCGGCCGCGATGGTGCGGAACTCGTCGGGGACCTCGAGGTCGAAGGACTCGAGGAGGGTTCCGGGCTTTGCCATTGTTGGCTCCTTTCGGGTTCGGGGTGAGGGGCCTCTGTGGCCCGCTCTGCTTCTAGCATACACGCATCATGCACACATTGTGCGTGTGTGATACGTTAATGTGTGTTTACCTGCGGGTTTAGGGTTCGGGAGCGTATACGAGGCGGCTGACTCCGCGGCTGGTGTAGTAGCCGCCGGTGAAGGTTCCGGTGTCGGATGGCTCGTCGTGGCCGAGTGACCAGACTTGGGCGGCGAGGTCGTCTGCGTCGAGTGTGCCGTCGGGCTTGGTGTGGGGGGTGACGATGCCGGTGCGGGGGCCGATGGTGATGCGGCGGGCGCGGTGGTCGCCCGCGCGGGCGAGGTTGACGGTTTGGCGCAGGAGGTCGCGCAGGCTGGTCGAGTGCAGGGGTTCGGCTGTGTCCATGCGGGCCAGCCTGGCACGGCTCGGGGCGATTTCTCCGTGACGCGGGGCTGTCCTGTTGTGGCCTGTGGAGGCGGGAGCGGGCTGTGAAATGCCCGGAGGGGACGCCCCTCGGGCGTCCCCTTTAGGGGGCTGTGGGCTAGGGCAGCAGCACGTCGAAGTGGGTGAGGGTGACGCTGTGGGCCGTGGGGGCGTTGGTGGTGCTGGTGAAGCGTGCGGTGAGGGCTCGGACGCGGGGGCCGATGTAGATGACTCCGGAGACGTAGTAGATGGTCTCTTTGCCGTTTTCGACGGTGTCGATGTCGGGGGTGTACTCGAAGATGGCGCGGTGGGTGTCGTTGGTGCGGACCTTGCGGGCGACGGCGGCGCGGTTGATCGCAGCGGCTCCCTGGGGGGTGGCGATGTGGTCCATGTCGGTGACGCGGCTGCGATGGTTGTTGTAGACGGCCAGGGCGACGCCGATGGCGCGGTAGATCTGGCGTAGGACCAGATCGGCGACGTTGGGGGATTCCTCGGCGGGTGCGCCGTGGTTGCGCTCGAGCTGCTGGGCGATGTCGTCGCGGGCGGCGTCCTTCACCTGCTCGATGAGCCAGTCGCTCGCCGCGAGCGGGGCCACGTTGTAGCGGCGCATATCGGCGTAGGCGGCGGCGATCCCCTCGGCGCCGGGGATGACGTAGGCGGGCGACGTGGCCATGGTCGCTCCTTTCGGGTTCGGGGTGAGGGGCCTTGTGGCCCGCTCTACTTCCATTATACACGCATCATACTAGTATGCAACTAGTATGGGCCGGTTAAA
>NZ_JBSHMJ010000108.1:0-2474 GCF_053645265.1 Dietzia sp. NPDC055343
GGGAGGGGGGGGGGGGGGGGGGGGGGGGGGCCGCCCGCGCCATCCCCCCCCCCCCCGACCGCCGGCCACCCGCCCCAGTGGCCGGCCACGACACGCCCCTCACCCGAGCATCACACTTGCGCCATGCCCGCACCATGCACGGATATACTCGCACCATGCACGCATAAAGAAGGGAAAGTGCCCATGACCACGGTCATCGCGATCGCCAACCACAAGGGCGGCGTCGGCAAGACCACCAGCGCCCTCATGCTCGCCCATGCCGCCGTCGCCGACGGACGCCGCGTCCTGGTCATCGACCACGACGCCCAAGGGGGAGTGGCCCTGCGCATCCTCGGCGACCGCGACCCCGACGGCCACACCCTCGCCGACATCTACGCCCGCACCCCAGGCGTCACCCTCGACCGGGCCACCCACACCACCCGCCGCGACGGACTCGACATCGTCCCGTCCGGACGCGGCGCACTGGCCGCAGCTCTGCAATCACTTGGGGGAGTAGCCCCCGGCAAAGTCCTACACAAAGCCCTAGACGCCGTCCGCGACGACTACGACCTCATCGTCATCGACTGCGACCGCGGCCTATCACTGGGCACCATTAACGCCCTCTACGCCGCCGACCGGGTCCTGCTCGTCACCGAACCCGAAAACGACTCGTTCAACGGCATCAGCGACACCGGGGAACTCGTCGACGAAATCAACGAAGACCTCCGCCCCACCCGGCCGCTGCCCGATCCGGACATCCTCATCAACCTGCGCGACACAACCCGCACCGCCACCCACGGCCGCGTCGCCACCGAGATCCGCGAATGGGCCGACGCCTCCGGCTACCGCGTCCACCCCCACGACATCCCACGCCGCGCCTTCATCGCCGAAGCCGCCGCCAACGGCCAAGGCCTGGACGAGCTCAAGGAAATCGCCGCCGTCACCGTCCGCGACAGCTTCCACGAGCTGCTGACCACCCTGACCGCCGAGAGGAACTGATACCCATGGCCGCCAAGCCGCCCGTTCGCCAGCGCAAGACCACCGACAGCCTCGTCGCCCAGGCCGCGGCAGGGGAGAAGGCCGACCGCCCAGCCGACGCCCCCGAATACCGCAACTGGAACGTGCGCCTGCCCGCCGACCTCGTCGAACGAGTCTGGGGCACATGCCAGGCCCTCGAGGACGCCGAAGACCTCCCCAGCGCCGTCGCATTCACCGTCCGCGCCTTCGAGGAGCTGCTCGACCGGCTCGACGCCGAACACAACGACGGCCAGTCCTTCCACGCCGACGCCAGCCCGTTCCGCGCCGGCGGACGCACCACCTACAAGAGGTAGACACCCATGCACATCATCACCATCACCACGACCGCCCCGACCGGCGAGCTACTGGCACAACAGAACCTCACCACCGCCGGCGACCTCACCGAAGCGCTCGACCTGGCCGCCCACCACGCCTCAGCCAGCACCATCGACATCCACGCCCACGATCCGTACCAGCACCACGCCCACCTCATCGCCCTCGGCGACGAGCCCCACGCCGTCATCGCGCCCCGCATCACCCCAAGTGGACGCACCGACCTCATCGCCACCCTCCGAGCCGCCAGAACGCTGACGAGCTGAGCAAGGCGCTACTAGCTAACCCCGTGCCGACATAGAACGTCTTCTGCAATCCCCACATCGCCAGCTAGTCGGCCCAGGCGACGTCCCCGAAGCCCAGTCGCTCGAACTTCGACGGTGCGTAGAACTCGACCCTGTACTCACCGTTGTCCGGGTACGTGATGAAGCGCCCGACCCATCGCCCCTGGATCGAAAACCCCTCTTCCCGGCCCGACGACGACGTCTCATACGCCTGCTCATACAGATCGAAGTAGTCATCCAAGACTGATCCTCCGAGCCAGATCAGATCTGCTTCCGTGAGGCTATCGGGATCCCCGCATCCGGGCGAGTGTCCTTCCGCGTCCCTATTGCCGTGATGATCGACATGCCAGTAGAGGAACTCTTTGGAGTTGTTGGCCAAGAACGGCTCCCCGGTTAGACGGGCCAGCGAAAACGGGGGAATGTCGTCGCCGATGCTGTCCGTCATCGACACCGGGTCGACCTCGAGCTCCCACCACTCATCAGCTCCGGAACGTCTGTCACGTGGCCGGCCGGTCGCGGCCACGACAATCGCCAGGAACACCGGCCACGTCGTCACCAAACCCCTATCAGGGCTGCTGGGAGTCCGAGCGATACGCCGATTCCCGCCCGAGATCACCTCGACGTGCTCCTGCTGGAAATCAACGACAAGCCTCAAATCCTTCTCGCCAGTCGGCACTACGCGTCCTCTCATCCGACCTTGTCTTCCAAGAAAAACTAATAAAACGACTATTTGCCCGACGGGTGCGGGTGTTCTGGGGCCAGCTCCCGCGTGCAATACCGTCTGTCACCTCCCGGGGCGTAGTCCCCTGGCGTGGGTGGGTGGCCGGCCTTGGGTGGTGGGGCGTTTCTGGTGGTCAGCCC
>NZ_JBSHMJ010000109.1:0-2473 GCF_053645265.1 Dietzia sp. NPDC055343
GGCTACGTGATCGCGCAGGGTGTGGCGACGGTGACCAACTTCATAGTTCAGCGCACGGTGATCTTCCGGGTGCGCTGATGACCGTCCTCTCCGCCGTGATCCTGCTGTTCGCTGCACTGGCGCTGGTGATGGTGCCCGGCGCTGCGATCTGCCTCGCCGCCGGTCTGCCGGCGCGCGAAGCGGTTGCGGCGGGCCCCGCCCTGACGCTCGCGGTCGTTGCTGTGGGCTGCACGGTCACGGCCGCCACTGACGTGCCATGGGCTCCGGCCTCGGCGGGTGCGACAGCACTCGCGGCGCTGCTGTGTGCCGGGGTGGTGGGCCTCGCCCCGAGGCTGCTCGTTGGGCGTGGGCGCGATCGAGGTCGCGATAAGGGCGCCGCCACTGCCGAGAGTCAGACCATCGCTCACGGCGGGCGGGCTGGTGCTCGTCGCGACACCTTCCGAGGGCATGTCGTGGGGGCCTGGCTGCCGGGCTTCGTCGTCGTCGTACTCTCGTTGGTCCCTGCGGTTCAGGTCCTCATCGCGACCCGCGGCCTCACGGCGATTCCCCAGGGCTGGGACGCTCTGCTCCACGGTGGGGCCACGCGCTTCATCGCTGAGACGGGGCGCGCAGGCCTGTCGGATCTGGCGCCGGTCAGTCAGCCGGCTAACCCGCATTACTACTACCCGGACACCTACCACGCTCTCGCTTCGCTGCTGCTGCACCTGCCCGGGGACGGTTCCCCCGCGGCCCTGAACGGGTTGCCCGGAGCGCTGGACGCGCTCTCGGCGGTCACGGGAGTGGTGTTCGTACTGGCCGTGGCGGTCCTGGCCGGGCGACTGTGCGACGGATCTCGGCTGGCGGCGGTGGGCTCGTCGCTCGTCGCAGCCTCGTGCTGGACGTTCCCGTATCTGCCGCTCGGACGTGGGCAGGTCTTGCCGTTCGCTCTGGGGGTGGCGATCATCCCGGGCTTGCTCCTGCTGGCCGAGCACATCGCGGGACGCCAACGTCAGGGTCACCGAGCGAAGGGGATCCGGAGGAAGTGTCCCGGAGACGATGTGGTCTCGGCACTCCCCACTCGTACGCCGGGTCCGGCGGCGTACCCGCTGCTGCTCGGCGCCGGACTGGCGGGGGCGTGGTCCGTACATCCTTCCGTGGCATTGGCCGCAGCGATCCCGCTGTTCGTCGCGGCGATCGCGGGTGTCGTGGCGGCACCCGGACCGCGGCCGCGATTGGCGGTAGCCGGCGGATTCGCGCTCGCCGCGGTACCGGCGGGTCTGTACGCAGGGTGGGTGGTGACGAGGGTCTCGTCAGATACCACCGATGCTCTCGCCGGTTTCTCGTGGCCGCGGAGCGCGGGCGTGCCTCGCGCGATGGTGGGTGCCTTCGATACAGGCCCCACAGTCGTGTCCTCGGTCGGAATCACGGCGTTGGTGCTCATCGGCCTTGTTGCCGCGGTGAGAATTTCGCGGTGGCGGCGACCGTTCGTGGCGATCGTGGCCGCGCTCGTCGGCTACTGGATTCTCTACGTCTTCGCTGCCGCGGTCGAGGGCGACTGGGTGCGGATCATCACCGGCTACTGGTGGGATGACGCCTACCGCTTCGCCTCTCTTCTGGCGATCCCGACAGCAGTGCTCGCTGGTGCCGGGGCGCAGGCGCTGGTCCTTCGGGACGTGATGCGGCGGCCGGCGGGCCGCACCGGCGTGGTGGTGCTGGCCGTGTGCGCGCTCGCGGTGGTCTCGGGTCAGGCCGTCCTCGCGCGCGACTTGAGGGTGTGGGGTTACGCGGACGGGCCGGCCGTCACCGTTCAGGAGCGCGAGATGCTGGACCGGCTGGGCGAACTGTATGACGGCGGCGTCGTGCTCAACGACCCGTTCGACGGCACCGCGTGGGTGTACGCCCTGCACGGGGTGCCGGTGGTGTTCGGCGCGCCGCTGGCTGACCATCCGGTGGCACAGGTCGGCGGCGATCGCATGACCCTGTACACCTCGATCAACCGGTACGGCTTCGACCCGTCGATCACCCACGAGGTGCAGCGGCAGGACGTGCGGTGGGTGGTGGTGGGCACCGGAGTGGTGGGCGGCCCGGGGCGTCCCGGCGGCTTCATCGGTCTCCACCTCAACCCCCACCTGCGCCTGGCGGCGGAGAACGAGGGCGCCCGTCTCTACGAGGTTCTGCCCGTGCCCGCGGACCATCCGCCGCTGTTGCCGCCGCCGGGTATCCCCGCGATCACCCCGCCCGTGCAGCCGCCGAACACCGACTCACCGGTCGTCGACGCGATCCCGGCGGGGCCGGGGACTAACCTGGGCGGCACCGGATAACCGATCTTCAGGAGCGCATCGCCCCCATGGACGCCACCACCGTGACCGCCGCAGGTGCCGACGCCGGCGCCGACAGCGCCGACCGCGACCTGCTCCTCCAGCGGACCCTGTTCTCGGGCCCGCGCAAATGGGTCAACGACGACCTCTACTCGCGCGTCAGCCGCGGCGTCGTG
>NZ_JBSHMJ010000110.1:0-2442 GCF_053645265.1 Dietzia sp. NPDC055343
AGTACAGCAGCGCGCGCGAGGAGATCTCCAGACCGCGCTGCAACCGGATGATGCTGTGGACGTACCGGTAGTCGCGATCCCCGCGGGATTCCAGGACCTCGGCGCGGATCGCGTCGAGCTCCCGTCCCAACTCCTCGATCTGTGCCTGATCGAGGTGGGCGTACTCGCCTACTTCGGAGATCGCCATGACCTGAGCCTAAGCGTCCCCGGAGTACACGGCTACTGCTACGGCCTCCGGGTGGGGCCGTTCGTGACGACACTCACGCGGGAGGGCCACTTCAGTCACTCCAGGCCCGCCGCAGCACCTCGAGCGAGCCGTGGGCACGCTCGGGCGACGAGCCGATCGGGGCGATCATCAGCTCGTCGGCGCCCGCGCGGTGGGCGAACTCGGTGAGGTAGTCGCGCACCGTCGCGCCGTCGCCGCATGCGGTGTAGCTGATCATGTGGAGGATCTGCCGCCCGCCGGCCGACTCCATGACCATGTCGAGTTCCTCGTCGGTGAAGTTTCGACCCCGCCCGGCCATGAGCTTGACCCGCTGGCGGCGGTACCAGTGCAGCTCCTGCTCGGCCCGCGCGGCGTCGTCGTCGGCAACGACATTCACCGCGGCGATCATGTACGGCTCGGACAGCTGCTCGCTGGGCTGGAACCGCTCGCGGTAGACCGCGGAGGCCTGCTCCAGGGCGTCCGGCGCGAAGTGCGAGGCGAAGGCGTACGGCAGCCCGTATGCCGCGGCGAGCTGGGCGCCGAACAGCGAGGATCCGAGGATGTAGAGGGGCACCTTGGTGCCGCGGCCGGGCACCGCGACGATCCCGCGCGTGCGGGCCATGTCGCTGGGCGAGTCGCCGAGGAAGGCCTGCAGTTCGCGCACATCGTCGGGGAAGGTCTCGGCGGCGGACGGCTCCCGACGCAACGCGCGCAGGGTCTGTGGATCGGTGCCGGGCGCGCGGCCCAGGCCCAGGTCGATCCGGCCCGGGTGCAGTTCGGCGAGGGTGCCGAACTGCTCGGCGATCACGATCGGCGAGTGGTTGGGCAGCATCACGCCGCCGGAGCCCAGCCGGATGGTCGAGGTCTGCGCGGCGATGTGCGCCATGAGCACCGCCGGCGCGGAGGAGGCGATGGACGGCATGTTGTGGTGCTCGGAGTACCAGACCCGTTCGTAGCCGAGCTCCTCCGCCTTCTGAGCCAGCACGACCGAGTCCTGCAACCCCTCCCCGACGGTCTGGCCGGGGCGGACGGACGCGAAGTCGATGACGGACAGGGGCAGAGCGCGGAAGTCAGAGGCGGGCATACCCCGTGCAACCCGCCCCCTCGGCCGGCTATTCCGGGCAGCGGTGGTGCCGCACGGCACACTGGGGGCATGCCTGATGCAACCGAGCAGAGCCCCGCCGATCCCGCCGCCACCGTCGCCCACCTGGTGTCGCTGCTGCGGGAGTCGAGTCCGCTGGTGCACTGCCTGACCAACTCGGTGGTCCGCGAGATCACGGCCGACGTGCTGCTCGCGGCGGGTGCGGCGCCGGCCATGGTCGACCACCCGGCCGAGGCCGGCGACTTCGCGTCGATCGCCTCGGGCGTGCTCGTCAACGTCGGCAACCCGACGAGCGAGCAGATCAAGGGCATGCACGCGGCCATCGCGTCGGCGCGCGAGCACTCCACGCCGTGGGTGCTGGACCCGGTCGCGGTGGGTGGCCTGACGCTGCGCACGGACCTGGCCACCGCCTGGCTCGACCACTCCCCCGCGGCGATTCGGGCCAACGCCTCCGAGATCGTGGCGCTGGCCGGGGCGGGCGCGGGTGGCCGCGGCGTGGATTCCACCGCCACCGTCTCCAGCGCGCTGCTGCCGGCGCTCGAGTTGTCCGCCCGCACGGGCGGCACGGTCGCAATTTCCGGCGACAGGGACCTCGTCATCACCCAGACCGACGGGCCCACCCGGGCGACCTGGATCGACTCCGGCCACCCGCTGCTCCAGAAGGTCATCGGCACCGGCTGCGCGCTGGGCGCGTTGACGGCCGGCTATCTCGCGGTCGCGCGCTCGGCGGGTATCACCGATCACTACGCCGTGGTGGCCGCCCACGCCCACATCGGCGCGGCGGGAACGGCCGCGGGCACGGTGGCGATGGGACCGGGCTCGTTCGCGATGGCGTGGCTGGACGCGTTGTACTCGCTGGAGCCGGAGCAGATCGCCGAGCTCGCGGTGCTGACGATCGCCGATACCGAGTGAGCCCGCCGGCCGCGCGCCGCCGCACCGCCGAGGCGACCGACTGGCGCCTGTACCTGGTCACCGATCCGCATCTGGGCGGCGGGCGGGACGCGGTGCCACAGATCGTGTCCGAGGCGGTGCTCGGCGGGGTGGGCGTGGTCCAGGTGCGAGATAAGGAGTGCGACGACGACGAGTTCGCCGCCCACGCCGCCGCCATCGCCGCGGCGGCGGATCGCGCCGCGTC
>NZ_JBSHMJ010000111.1:0-2379 GCF_053645265.1 Dietzia sp. NPDC055343
GCCGGCGATGATCGCGTGGTCGCACAGTTCCGTCAGCGGGGAGCGGGCGAAACTGGTGATCGCCAGAACGGTCGCGCCGGCGGTCCGGGCGGACCGGACCGCGGCGAGGGTCTCGAAGGTCGAGCCGGTGTGGCTCACCACGAACAGGACGTCCCCGGGCCCGAGCATCCGCGCCTGCATGTGCTGCGCGTGGACGTCGCCGACGTAGAACGCGCTCATGCCGAGGGTGGTGAGCCGGTAGGAGCCGTCGAACGCGAGCATCGCCGAGGTGCCGACTGCGGCGAACTGGATGCGCCGCGCGGACAGGAGTGCCTCCACGACGTTCTCGACCTCGCCGATGTCCAGGACGGCGGCCGTGTCCTTGAGCGCGGACGCGAAGTCGCGCAGCAGCGTCGCGGTGAGGCTCGCTCCGGCTCCGACCGCGCTGTCAGTGGCGGCGTCGGCATCGGGCACGTACTCCACGGCGAGCCGGGTCTTGAGCTCCTGGTAACCCTTGAGCCCGATGCTCGTGCACATCCGCACCACGGTGGCGGCCGAGGTGCTGGCCCGGTCGGCGAGTTCGGTGACCGAGGCGTCCAGCACCTCGAGGGGGTCGGCGAGCACCGCGTCGGCCACGCGCCGCTCCGCCGGGGAGAACCCCGGGAGGTTGGTGCGGATGAGGTTTCTGACATCGCCGGCGGTCTCGATCTCCCGGGCGCTCTCGACTGTGTTCACGGAAGAGAAAGCTAGGCAGTCGAGGTGAACCGAGCAGGTTTCATGAGTGAACGGCGTATGTAACTTTCATTCAGCTGCTCGTAATGAAACTGGGTTTCAATCGTCGGTGTTCTCTACACACGTACCGACCGCATATCGCAGGAGCGCCATGTCGACGCCGACCCCCGACCGCCCGTCCGTCCCCCAGCCCGGCCCGGGCGTGGAAAGTCCGCCTCTCGTCCTCTTCGACTGGAACGGCACGGTGATGAACGACGTGGCCCGGGCCGCCGACGCGGCCAACCAGGCACTGGAGAAGTTCGGGATGGTGCTCTCGGAGGAAGAGTTCCAGCTGGGCTTCACTCTGCCGCTGCTCGACTGGTTCTCAGGCCTGGGGGTGCCGCAGGAGTACACGGCGGAGGCGTCCGCGCACTGGAACCGCGCGATGGAGGTCGAGGCGGCGGCGCGCGAGTCCGCACGGCGGACGGTCGCCGCACTGCGTGAGCGGGGCGTGATCACGGGGGTCGTCACCGCGGCGGCACCGGGGAGCGTGTGTGAGGACCTCCGGGCCAACGGCCTCGACGGGCTGTTCGACCTGGTCCATACAGATGTCGAGGACAAGGTGGCGTGTCTTCGCTCACTGCGTCACCTCGGCGAACCCGCACTCTACGTCGGCGACACCGCCTACGACATCACGTCGGCGCGGGCGGCGGGGTACACGACGGTCTCGATCGGGGGTGGCTATCAGCACGCCACGATCCTGGCCGGGGCCCGGCCGGACCATCACATCGAGGACCTGACCGACGTGCTCGACCTGAGCCGGCCCGCCGGCGACCGGCGCCCGGGCGGTTCGCGCCGCCCGGGCCGCCCGTTGAGCCTGGAGCAGGCCGCGGGGCTCAGTCGGTGATCTGCACTCCGGAGAAGATCTCCTCCACCGCCTCCTCGAAGGCGGGGTCGACGGGCGCGGTCGACTGGGCGGTCATGGTGTAGGTGATCGACCGGTCCTCGTGCGGGACCACGATGACCTGCACCTCCGCGGGCCGCACCGGGATGGCGCCCATCGCCGGCAGGTCGTATCCGAGGGTCCAGGCGCTGTAGCCGCAGATCTCGCCGCGCTCGGGCGTGACGTCGGAGGTGCCTGCGACCTGCTTCAGCCCGGCGAGCTGACGGTCGAAGGCGGCCTGCTCGTCGGCGGGGGAGGTCTCGGCGGTCACCACGACGTTCGGCGCGAAGTCGTCCTTGGTGAGCGCGGGGTTGATCACGGCGAGACGGATGAGCTCGGAGTTCATCGAGGTGTTGGTCTCCCAGCCCTCCGGGAGCGGGACCTCCAGCGTCGGCTCGCCCTCCTGCGAATCGGCGGCGAGGAGCTCGCCCTCCGCGGCCGCGCAGGCGCTCGACGCCTGGGCCTCGGCGTTCTCGGCATCGTCCCCTCCGGAACATGCGGACAGGGCCAGAAGCGGGATCAGGGCGGCCGCGATGCGGGTACGAGTCGACATGCGCAGTGAGGCTAGTCGACTGAAGTCCCAGGTTGGGGCGGCATGTGGACTGCGTGCGCCCGTCGCCGCGGATGTTCGCGGGCGCCGTGATCCGTATCGTCGGGGCATGAGTACCCCGAAGTCCGCCGCGCCGCGCCTCGGCGCCCGCTACGCCACCGAGCTCGCAGACCTGGTGGTGCCCTGGCGTGCTGCG
>NZ_JBSHMJ010000112.1:0-2343 GCF_053645265.1 Dietzia sp. NPDC055343
CGGGTGGCGACGAACTTGGCCAGGCCCACCAGTCCCGCCACCAGCACCAGGAACACGATGCAGTAGGCAACTACGGCTCCCGTGCCCACGTTGAGGAAGACGGGGACGTAGACGCCGATGTTGTCGCCGCCGTTGGCGAAGGTTACGCCGGCCACGGTCCACACGGCGACGTTCTTGCCCTCGATTTTTACGTCGTCGTCATCGTCCCCGCGCAAGGTCTGCCACGCGGCCCACAGTCCCAAGCCCAGTGGGATCAGCCCGAAGTAGGGGATGGCCTCTGGGGGCAGGAAGGCTCCCGCGCCCAGGGAGACGAGTACAGCGGCGCCGAGGATGCCGACGAACCCGAGATACTGGCCAGCCAGGATGCGGGCGGTGGTTCCACGTTGGCCTGCGCCGCGGGCGAAGAACAGTGAGAGGACGATGATGTCGTCGATGTTGGTGGCGATGAACAGGCCGATCGCCTGCAAGGCCGAGGTCAGGATCACGCGCCCGACCCCGTGTCGCAACAACCCGGCGCTGAGCAGGCTGGGTCCAGGCAGGAGGCGTTCTCGTTGACGGCGAGGGTGACCTCGACCAGGGAGGCTAGTGACTGCGCCAGGTGCGGATCTGCGATCTCATAGCGGGTCTGGCGGCCTTCGGGTACGGCGACCGCGATCCCGCAGTCGCGAAGGCACGCCAGATGGTTCGACACGTTCGAACGCGTCAGTTCTAAGTCCCGGGCCAGCTCCGCCGGGTAGGCCGGCCGCTCCAGCAACGTCAGCAGTATCCGGGACCGCGTCGGATCGGCCATCGCCCGCCCCAACCGATTCATCACATCCACACGAGAAGCAACAGTCAGCATATGTTGAACTATACAGTGGTCGCTGAACTGTCGCGAAGGCGCCTTAAGAACCTAAAGGTTTTCAAGACACCCGACACCGTCCAGGACAGCGACCACTTTTGAGCAGTTTTCCTGGCTCTACGGCCACTCGCCGGTGTCTCATTAAGTCATCTTGGCGACATTCGTCTCAGGATCGGCCTCGGTAGGGGTTTATGGGGCAGAATCGGGTCATGAGGCTCTTGGGGTACACCCGCGTCAGTACCGCGAGTCAGGACGCGCAGTTGCAGTTGGATGCACTCGTGGATTCCGGGGTTCAGAAGCGCGACGTCTTCTCCGACGTCACCTCGGGGAGCCGGACCGCGATCGAGCGCCCGGGGATGAAGCGGCTGATGGACTACATCGAGCCCGGCGATACCGTCGTGGTGTGGCGCATTGACCGCCTCGGCCGCTCCCTGATCGATGTCCTCAATACCGTGAACCTGCTTCGCGACAAGGGCGTGAAGATCCGGTCGCTCTCGGACGGCATCGATCCGGAGACCACCTCCGGCCGGTTGATGCTGGGCATGCTCGCCACCCTGGCCGAGTACGAGCGCGAGCTCATCACTGAACGCGTCAACGCCGGCATCGCCGCGGCGAAGCAGAACGGCACGAGGTTCGGTCGGCCCCCGGTCGATCCCGCAGTGATCGCCGAAAAACTCGACATCGCCCAGGGCGCCCGAAGAAAGGGCCGCACCGCCGCCGAAGCGGCCAGCTTGGTCGGATGGTCCCGCGCCACCCTCTACCGCCACCAGCAAGCCGCCCGAGCCCTCGAGGCGCTCGAGCCTTAATGCAGGTGGCGCCGTCAGGTATCGCCGCTAGAACGCCGCCACCGAGCAGCGCGATTTACCGGTACACCCGTGCGGGACGGCCGAGAGGCCGCCATCGGCGCTGTGTCGCAGGGTGTGTTTTGCTATTTATGAAACGTCGTCCCGTTGGGTCTAGGGTGTATTGATACATCTGCTCGGCGAAAGGGTCTTCTGGTGGCTGATCGGATCGGGACATTGCTTGACCGTTCGGGTGACGGTGGCGAGGAGGTGCTCATCGTCAGCCGCGGGAAGATGCGGACTCGGTTCCGTCGCCGAGACGAGTTGGACTGGAGCCTTCGGGTGGAGTCAACGGACTCGGAGAACATCGTCGAGGAGAAGCCGAAGCCGGATCCGACGTCGGCTCGCCGAGCCTCGCGTCCACGCGGTCAGCGGGTGGCGTATGTGCGGGTGTCGGCCGCCGATCAGAACGAGGCGCGTCAGCTCGAGGCGGTGGGGGAGTGCGACCGGGTCTACGTCGAGAAACAGTCCGCTCGCTCGCGTGCCGATCGCGTGAAGCTCGAAGAGTGCATTAGGTATCTCCGGGACGGTGACGAGCTGGTGGTCGCGTCAATGGACAGACTCGCTCGTTCCCTGGTCGATCTCAAGCAGATCGTTGGTGAGGTCACTGCCAAGGGCGCGAGTGTGGAGTTTGTCCATGAACGGGCTACCTACGCCGCC
>NZ_JBSHMJ010000113.1:0-2197 GCF_053645265.1 Dietzia sp. NPDC055343
GCGGCATGTGAGCAGCACCACCATCTCGCGGTCGTCAGATCGGCGGCCGAGAAAGCAGAAGGGGGACGCATGAAGAACGTCATCCGATCCGTCGGAGTAGCCTCTGTCGCCGTCGCATTCGGTGCCGGGGCGGCACTTTCCGCACCGATAGCCGGGGCCCAGTCATCACTTCCGGGCGGTTCGCTCGGTAGCGACAACTGCGGAGAGCAGATCGTAACCCCCTCCACGCTCGCCGCCTCCGGCTGGAGTACTCCCAGTGACGAGACCCCGGCCACGATCGAAGCCGTCGAGGCTACGGAGGATGTCGGAGAGGCGGCGCTGGTCTTCGGCGAACAGGACGAAGATACGCCGGGCGTATCGATGTACAAGGACGCCGGCGGCATGGATCTCGCGGACCTTCTCAGTGAGGACGACGAGCTTCTGCTGAACTTCGACTACACCACTGAAGGCCAGGCTCCGGCAATGCAGATCCGCCTCCTCGACGCTAGCGTCCAGGGCAACGACGGTGATGCCAAGGGGTTCGCGACCATCACGTGGAGCCCGGACGCTGGCACCGGCGACTGGCAGTCGGCTGATGCGAGCGAGTCCGAGCAGTTCTGGGTCACCCGTCCCGTCGTGAATGAGAGCGGCGAGGTGGTACTCCCCCGCGGAGAGCGGACCACCCTGGCGGACATCATCGAGAAGAACCCGGAGGCAACGATCACCGGTGTCGGTGTTCAGAAGACCCGCGAGAACGCGGCTGAGAGCGTCGCCATCGATAATTTCGTCTTCGGTTGCGAGACCACGAATTTCGAGCTCGATCCGGACGGGGGCAGCCTCGAGAACATCTTCGGTTCCGTGTCGGGCATCTTCGAGTCCTGACCGCTCCTGCGGCTGAGCAGGCCGCACTCCGCTGGACCATTCCAGCGCGTTCGCTGCGGGCGGGGATCTCACAAGCAGATCCCCGCCCTCGGCTTGTGTCTGTCGTTCCGTGCGCGCACTGTCGGGTTGCGGAAGGCAGGCGAACGAGCCGGCCTGTAAGCCGGTTACGTGTTTCAAAGGGTTACCCAGCGTGACGGGGGCAATACTCCAACATCATCATCATGACCACCAGTCGAGCCTGCGTATCATCCCACCGACCAGCAGTGCTCGCTGCCGCCTCATCTGCCACCTGCCGGTTCGTTGCGCCAGCATCAAGAGCAGTGCAGGTGCGCGTCGCGAGATTGCCCACTTGGACATGGGTGAGACTGACACCGGCAATCTCGCCGATCTGCTCGGATAGTGTCACCGGATCGCGGCCACCCACTCCATCAGCCGTTGTCGGGTCACGGTCAGAAGATGTGGGTGCGAGACTGCTGGTGGAGGCAGTATCGGCAGCGGCCTCTTGTTCGATCGCCTCTTCCCATCCCAGCCCGGCGAGGAACACCACGAACATCGCTAGTGCCGCGACGACAACGCCACCGACGATCCACCATGTGCGGGACGTCTTGGTCTCGGGCTGGCCGGTAGCGGTCCAGGGGTCGGGGTTGGTCACGGTGCGTCTTTCGTCGGGTGCGAGGGTATCCATATCAGGTGTGTACGACGCTCACGCGGCGCCCATAATTTCCAGCTGCAGGTCGGTTCCCATAGCGTGACCGCGCCACCCTCGAAGCAATCGTGGGTGAGGGAGCCCTGCTCGAGCGTGCCGGCGCGTGACGCGAGCCAGCCGACGAGGACTCGGCTGGGTCCGAGGCGGTGGCCGTTGGGGCAGCGAGTGGGGGCGTCGGTCCAGAGCATGCGCGGAGGGTAGCGGCGAAGTCCGTCAGGCCCGGCCGGTCCCGCACTGGTCCCGCAGCAGCCCTGCCAGCCGCCGGAACGCGCGGATAATGCGTACGGTGCGTAATGTTCGGACCTACGCATATCCGTAGTTCATACGCCGACCAGCGGCGGGGTGAACGAGCCGGCCTGTAAGCCGGATCCTGTGCCCTCCACGAGGGAGGGCGACGACCATCCATCTGGGCACACCGTCGCCGGGTACCTCAAGCGGTCCACCCGCGGACTCGGGCGAGCAGCCCTTTCGTGCATCGCTGCACGTCATCCGCGCAACCGCACCACCAGGGGTGCGGTCTTTGACCTTGCTCCGGGCGGGGTTTACCTAGCCACCCCGGTCACCCGGGGTGCTGGTGCGCTCTTACCGCACCGTTTCACCCTTACCGCACCAACGGCGCGGCGGTCTGTT
>NZ_JBSHMJ010000114.1:0-2173 GCF_053645265.1 Dietzia sp. NPDC055343
GCGAGTAGAGCATTCCCGCGTGGCCCATCGCGATGCCGTCATCCACGGCGATCGTGTGGAACTCGCGGGCCACCCCACCGGCCTCGGCGATCTGCTCGGCCACGATCTCGCCGACGTTCTTCAGGTGCACGTGGCCCGGAACGAACTGGGTGTAGGAGTTCGCGATCGCGATGATGGGTTTTCCGAAGTCCGAGTCGGTCATGCCGGTTGCGCGCCACAGGGCCCGGGCCCCCGCAGCATTTCGTCCGGCGGTACTGGTTCGTGACCTCAGGGGCGGCATGGGACCTCGATCAGATTCGGTGACGGTGTTCAGCGCGGAATCGCAGGCGACATGCGCCTTGTTCGAGAGATCGGCGATGCGCGCTATGGCCACCTGACAATACTCCTCGGGCTGGGGATACCCTTTTCACGGCCGGCTATTCGGTCGGCACGTCAGAAACAAATGGGGACCCAGATGACCGATTCCGGACATACCGGTGGCTTCCGAGAGTTTGCCTCTCACTCCGCAGGAGCGGTGGCAGTGGTCTGCGGACTGTTCTTCCTGCTGGCGTTCATGTACCTCGGCGGCACAGCCGACCCGCAGTCGCATGCCCGGCACGTGCCGGTGGCAGTGGTGAACGAGGACGAGGGCGCCACCCTTCAGACCCCGATCGGCCCGCGCAATCTCGATATCGGCAGCCAGGTCACCGCAGGGTTGATCCAGAACAACGACTGGGAGAAAGTTCGACTCCGCGTCGTGGACGCGGCTGAGGCGGAGCGAGGCTTGAAGGACGGGTCGTACTTCGGCACCGTGCGGATGCCGGCGGAGTTGAGCCAGCGCGTCGTGGACCTACTGGAGTCCGCGGCGACCGAGGCGGGTGACGGCGGTGAGGCGCCGCAACGCGCGGTGATCGAGGTTCAGTCGTCGCCCCGGGTGTCGATCGTCTCCGGGCAGGTGATGAATGCCATCGCAGATCAGTTGGGTGACTCGCTGCACGACCGTATGGGCGCCACCCTGGTGTCGGATGCGTCGCTGCTCGCCGAGGCGGACGGTCGCCAGATCGGTGGCGCGGCAGTATTGGCTCTGGAGTACCCGGTCGAAGTCAACGTGAGTATGTGGAACGACCTACCGGACGGCGTGTCGAACGCGTCGCTACCTATGTTCTATTCGCTGATCTTGGTGCTGGCCGGGTTCACCGGAGCCATGATCATCTCGAATCTGTTGGATGCACGGCTCGGCTTCATGCCTCTGGAGATCGGGCCGCTTGCGCTTCATGTCCATGTGGCCCCTTTCGGGCGTGTGCAGACTCTGCTGCGGAAGTGGGTGATCACCGCGGTCACTGCGCCCCTGGTCTCGGGACTGTGCCTGCTTGTGGCGAAAATCGTCGGGATCACCGGATTCGACGTCTGGGACTTGTTCTGGTTCTCGTGTCTGGTGATCGTGGCGGTGGGGGTCTGTGCCCACTCGATCATCGCGGCCATCGGTAACGCCGGTCTGCTCGTCAACCTTGTGGTATTTGTCGTGCTGGGAATTCCCACCTCGGGTGGCGCTACACCCACGCAGATGCTGCCGCCGATCTTTGTGTCGATCGGCGCTCTCGAGCCGATGCATCAGGCCTATCTCGGAATCCGGTCGATCATGTTCTTCGACTCGACGTGGACTGCGGGCCTCGGCCATGCGGTGTATGTGCTCGCTGGTTGGGGTGTCGCGGGCGTCGTTCTTGGCCTAGTGGTGACCAACTGGTACGAGCGACTGGGGCTGCGTCGGCAGAAGGTTGCGGACCGTGTCCCTGCCAATCAGGGCGTCGGCAGTGTGCTGGGGCCGCGTAGCGGTGCCCGACGTGGCAATGCGGTTACCGCCGGTGTCATGGCCGGAGCAGGGGCCGGTGTCAGATCAGAGCTCATGCGCGGCGGCGGCGTGGTTGAGTACAGCCAGAGCGGCCCCTGCGGCGGAGGGAACGGCGACAACGACGACCACGATGACGACGACAACTCGCACGGTGGCGCACCGCGCGGTGAGGCCCGAGGAGCGGACTAGTCAGTCGTCGCGTGGGGCAGGTGCGTTGTAGGGGTCCCGGATCCGGCCCCCGCTGGCCCGCGAGAGCCGGGGCAGGTCGTGGAAGGAGACGCCGCCCATCGGCAGTGACGCCTCCTCGGTCGTGACCAGGCGCGCGAACCCGTTCTTGGGGAACAT
>NZ_JBSHMJ010000115.1:0-2137 GCF_053645265.1 Dietzia sp. NPDC055343
CGTCTGTCCTCCCATCTCAATTCGTCGGAGCTGGTGGCGCTGGTGCAGTTGGTGGCGCAGTACGACGGGCTCGCCACTTCCCTGCACGTCCTGCGTATTCAGCCCGACGAGCCCCGCTGACCCGCCGAGCCCGCTGGCCAGCTGGCCCGCTGGCCCGCTGGCCAGCTGCCCGGAGAGGGTCCGGCGCCGCAGTCCGCGCTCCGTTATGGGCTGTTTCCACAGCCTCCAGCCTCTCCACAGCAGACCGATCATCACGCCGCCATTCGGACGGTGTCGTGCTCAGTGCCGGGCATCATCACGGCCATGACCAACAGCACTCATGACGAGCATCCCGCACTGTCTCTCGCTCGTCTGACTCACGAGATCTCACACATTCCGCGACGCCGCCGTGAGCGGGCCTTCGTCAAGGTGGTCGACGGGCTGTGGCTCCCATCCGGCGTCACCCGCGATCTCGAAACCCTCTCGGTCGCGTACTCCCGCCTCTACCCGGGCGCCGTGTTGACCGGCTGGTCGGCAGCCGTCATCCACGGAGTCGCCCCTCTGCGCCATGACACGGTGCCGGAACTGTCCGTCGGGCCTCATGGCCGGGAACGACGAGGCCTTCGGATCAGGCGGTATTCGGTTCCGGAACAGGCGGTGATCACGCTACGTGGGGTCCGCGTGACCGCGCACCGCTGGACAGCTTTCGATCTGGCGAGATTCAGCGATCACGTGCAGGGCGTACAGGCGATCGAGGAGCTTTACCGTCATGGCTTGTCCCGGGCCGCTTTTGCCGAAACCGTGACGTACATGGCTGGCACCTGGGGCGTCGCCCGTGCCCGGAAGGTTCTCGAGGATGCGGATCCCCGTAGTGAGTCCCCGCGGGAAACCGAGACGCGCCTGTTCCTCAAAGAGGCAGGGTTCACTGATTTCGTTCCCCAGGTCGAGGTACCCGAACTCCGCTATCGCCTCGACCTGGCGGACCCGGAACACAAGATCGCCGTCGAGTACGACGGCCCCCACCACGACGACCCGGTCCAACAGTCCAAGGACCGCCACCGACGAAACCGCCTGCAAGCAGCGGGGTGGATCGTCATCGTGGTCGACCGCAGGATCTTCCGCCATCAGCAAGACGACGTTCTCGAGCAGGTCCGCGCGGCATACCTTCTACGGAGAGCAGCGGCGGCATAGGACGTTCGACGTGAGTTCGGCGCCCACTCGCCAAACCGCGCACCGCGCAACCGCGCAGCGCGACGGCCGCCGGATGCGCTGGCTCGGTGACAAATGAGCGGACACCCAGCGCAAGCGAGGCTGCATGTGCTGGCTCTGTGCCCAGCTCCGGCATGTGCGCTGGCTCTGTGTTCGCGGCCGTGAGGAAAAGCGCCCTCATCGAGACGCTCCGGACGCCGAATGAGCACGACAGCAGCGCAAGTGCCCCTACTGGCGCTGGCTACTCGCCCTAGGCTGGCTGGTTGGTCCCAGCCACCAGCGCAAGTCCCCGGAATCCGTATAACAAGTCAGCGCAGGTCACGGAGCCAGCGCAAACGAGGTCAGATGCGCTGGCCACGCGCACAAGCGTCGGATCGCGACAGCAGCGCGCCCACAACGCGGGCCGCGGCCGTGCCGACTCCGGGACGCGGCAGGCCGGGCCGCGCCCGCGCCGACTCCGGGAAAGCGGCAGGCCGGGGCCGTGCCCGAGCCGGACCGAGCGAGCCGGACCGAGCGAGCCGGACCGTGTTCGAGCCGGACCGAGCGAGCCGGCGGGGGCCGGGGCCGGGGCAGGGCCCGGGCAGGGTCAGGGCAGCGGCGCCTGCTCGCCCGCCGACTCTGCGTGGGACAGGCACACGCGGGCCCGGTCATCCAGCTCCAGGACCATCGTCTCCCCCGCCGGCACCCACACCTGGCGTCCCTGCACGGTGCAGTCGAAGTCGACGCCGTCGAGGTTGGTGATCGTGATCTCGGTGTGCGTCACGCGGACCTTCACGAGCGTCCCGCGCACGGTCAGCCGGAACGTCAGCGCGCCCCACTCGGCGGGCACGCGCGGGTCGAACGAGATGTCGCCACCGTAGTCGCGCATGCCGCCGAACCCGCTCACCAGCGCGGACCACACACCCCCGGTCGAGGCCACGTGGATGCCGTCGGCGGCGTTGCCGTGCAC
>NZ_JBSHMJ010000116.1:0-2136 GCF_053645265.1 Dietzia sp. NPDC055343
CCCGAGCGCTCCAGTCAACGATCGACCGATCGGAGCTCACGAGGCGGTGCAGGGCAAAAGGGTGGCCCGTACCTCGTCCGCCGTGGCGGCGTCTCCCCCGGGAGCAGGCGGGGGTGCCGCCTTGACTGCCGGGAGAACTTCCGGCTGAGCCTACGGGACATCGTCGCACCGATTCGACCCGGTACAGCCCGGCCGGGCCATTCTGTGAGACATCCCACAGGAACGTGAGGGGCGCCTCAGCTCAGAAGCGACCCGTCGATCTCGTCCCACGAGTTCACGCCGCTCAGTGACAGCGTCAGGTCGATCTCGGCGAGCAGGTTATCGAGGACCTCACCGACTCCGCGGCGGCCCGCGATAGCGAGTCCGTAGAGGTGCGGTCGGCCCAGGGTGACGGCGTCGGCGCCGCAGGCCATCGCCTTGATGACGTCCGCACCACCGCGAACGCCCGAGTCGAGCAGAACGGTGGGCTCGGAACCGACCGCCTCCCGGATCCGGACCAGTGCATCGAGGGTGCCGATGGACCCGTCGACCTGCCGTCCGCCGTGATTGGAGACCATGACCGCGTCGACGCCCGTATCGAACGCGCGCTGCGCGTCGTCCGGGTGCAGGACGCCCTTGAGCACGATCGGCAGACGCGTCCGCTCGCGCAATGTGGCGAGGTGATCCCAGTTGAGGGCGGGGTTGGAGAACGTGTCGAGGAAGGTCTGGACCGCAGCGCGGGTCTCGGGCGCGCGGAGATTGTCGAGAAGTCGGCCCGGGTGGTTGCGAGCCATCTCCAGCATCGTCCGGACCGCCTGCGGCGTCACCGTCACCGGTTCGTCCTCCACATCGGTGGCCACCCGCTCGGCGACGAGCTCGGCGAACCGCGGATCCGAGGTGTACTGGGCGATGCCGACCCCGCGGGTGAACGGCAGCGAGCCCAGGTCGAGGTCCCAGGGCCGCCACCCGAGCAGCGTCGTGTCGAGCGTGACGACCAGGGCACCGGCATCGATGGCCTCCGCGCGGGCGATGAAGCTGTCGACCAGCGCCTCGTCCTTGCTCCAGTACAGCTGGAACCACCGCGGGGCGGAGCCCGTAGAGGACGCTTCGTCCATCGCGGCGGCGGTCGCCTCCATCGGCGAGGAGCCCTGCGAGGACAGGATGTAGGGCAGACCTCGCTCCGCGGCCGCCGCTCCCACATCGAGGTCCGCGTCGCGGGTGATGAGCCCAGCCGCGCCTATCGGGGCGACCAGCACCGGGGCGGGCAGCCGTCGGCCGAACAGTTCCACCGAGAGGTCACGCTCGGAGGTGTCCCGCAGCATCCGAGGCACGATCCGGCGGCGGTCGAACGCCTCGCGGTTGGCATCCATCGTGGCACCCGAGCCCGCGCCGCCGTAGATATACGCCCACGCCCGGCGGCCGCCCGGGCGCCGCAGCAGCGAACGCCTCGCCGCGGCCTCCAGGCGGCCCGCCTCGGTCGGCACCTTCGGCGTGATCCCGGAGATCCCCGCTCGGTAGATGACGTTCTGGCGGGCGCGTCCGAGCGGGTTCGAGGGTGCGGGCATGGCCGTCACGCTACCCGGGCCGCCCACCGGCCGCCGGGTCTGAACCTGTATCGCCCGAGCGTGACCGCAGCGCTCCCAGCGAGTGCGTCGCCTTGTTTCCGACCACGGTCGCCCGCCAGCACGATGACCCCTACCGTGTGACGTAAGGCACGCACTGTGCGGGAACAGACGACGAAAGGCGGCCGATCGTCATGGTCAAGCGTCAGGTACCGAAGCCGAGCGAGATCTTCGAACTCATGCAGTTCCGCAAGCCGAGTCTGGATTTCCGGGCCAACCGCCTGTCCCGCGCGCAGTCGATTCCGGATCTCCGTGCGATCGCCAAGCGGCGTACTCCCGCCGCGGCGTTCGACTACACCGACGGCTCGGCGGACCGGGAGATCTCCCTCGCTCGCGCACGAAAGGCGTTCGAGGATGTCGAACTCCACCCGGGCGTGCTCACCGACGTCTCGGACCTCGACACCACCACTACGATTCTCGGGGGCCCGTCCGCTCTGCCGTTCGGCATCGCGCCGATCGGGTTCACCCGGCTCATGCAGACCGAGGGCGAGATCGCCGGAGCCGGGGCTGCGGCCGCTGCCGGTATCCCGTTCTC
>NZ_JBSHMJ010000117.1:0-2135 GCF_053645265.1 Dietzia sp. NPDC055343
GCCGACGCCGCGCTGACGGCGCACGGCCGGATCGACGTGCTCATCAACAACGTGGGCGGCACGATCTGGGCGCGCCCGTACCACGAGTACTCCGCCGACCAGATCGAGGCGGAGGTACAGCGCTCGCTGTTCCCGACGCTGTGGATGTGCCGCGCCGTGCTGCCGGCCATGGTCGACCGCGGTGCCGGCACGATCGTCAACGTCTCCTCCGTGGCCACGCGCGGTGTCAACCGCGTGCCGTACGCGGCGGCCAAGGGGGGTGTCAACGGGCTGACCTCGGCCCTCGCGCTCGAGGCCGCACCCCACGGGGTCCGGGTGGTGGCCACCGCCCCCGGCGGCACGCTCGCCCCCGAGCGTCGGATCTCCCGCGGCGGTGACGCCCGCACCGAGCAGGAGAAGGCCTGGTACTCGCAGATCGTCGACCAGACCGTCGAGTCCACCGCGCTGGGCCGCTACGGAACGCTGCACGAGCAGGCCGCGCCCATCTGCTTCCTCGCCTCGGACGAGGCCTCCTACATCACCGGATCAGTCCTGCCCGTCGCCGGTGGCGACCAGGGCTGACGCCTCCCACCCCGACCCGGGCCGTAGCCCTGCCCTCCCCGTACCCCACCGAACGGAGCTCTTCCGTGTCCATCGCCCCTGCCCAGCCTGTGTGGGAGTCCCCGGCGCATCGGCGCACCGTGTACGGCGTGCTCGCCGTGGTGGCGCTGACCATCCTGTTCGACGGCTACGACCTCGTCGTCTACGGTGCCGTGCTGCCGACCCTGATGAACGACCCTTCGCAGATCGGCGCGCTCGGTGCGGCCCAGGCCGGTGCTCTCGGCTCGTACGCGTTGGTCGGCGTGATGATCGGCGCGCTCAGCGCCGGTGCGATCGGTGACCGGATCGGCCGACGCAGGATCATTCTCGGCGCGGTCGCCTGGTTCTCGGTCGGTATGGCCGCCACCGCCCTGGCGCGGGATATCACGACGTTCGGCATCCTGCGCCTGCTCACCGGTGTCGGGATCGGTGCGATCGTGGCGACCGCAGGCGCGGTGATCGCCGAGTTCGCGCCCGCCGGGCGACGGAACCTGTTCAACGCCGTGGTCTACAGCGGCATCCCCGCCGGTGGTGTGGTCGCCTCGGCACTGGCGATGATCCTGCGCGACCACATCGGGTGGCGCGGGCTGTTCCTCATCGGCGCGCTGCCACTGGTGGCGGTGCTGCCGTACGCGTGGTTCGCGCTCCCGGAGTCGCCGCGGTGGTTGGCCTCCCGTGGCCGTGTCGAGCGCGCCCGCACGGTGTGCGACGCCTACGGTCTGCCGCGGGCGATGGCCGTGGTCGAGGCACCCGGCGCCGTGGAGCCGGCCGCACCCGGGAGCGACGACGACAACGCGCCCACCCGGGCCCGTTCACGTACCGGCTTCGCCGCCCTGCTGTCCCCCGACTACCGATTCGGCACGCTCCTGCTGGGGTTCATGAGCTTCGCCGGCCTGCTGCTGACCTACGGACTCAACACGTGGCTACCGACGATCATGAAGACCTACGGTGTCGACGCCACGAGCTCGCTCGGCTTCCTGCTGGTCCTCAACGGCGGTGCGATCATCGGCGGCCTGGCCGCCTCGTGGCTCGCTGACCGTCACGGCCCGCGCGTGATCGTGGCCTGCTCGTTCGTCCTGGCCGCACTGGCATTGGTCGTGATCACCATCTCCCCCCCGTTCGCGCTCATGGTGCTGCTCGTGGCGGCGGCCGGGATGGGCACGATCGGCACCCAGGTGTTGCTGTACGGCTTCGTCTCCAACTACTACGAGACGGGTGCCCGCGCGGCGGGGGTGGCCTGGTGTGCCGGCTTCGGTCGCCTCGGCGGCATCCTGGGGCCGGTCATCGGCGGGCTGCTCGTCGCCGGTGGTCTCCGGGCGGAGACCTCGTTCCTGGTGTTCGGCGGTATCGCGCTGGTCGGCGCCGGCCTGACCCTGGCCGTCCCGCGATCGCCGGTCACGGAGGAGCCGGCGGCCCCCGCCGAGCCCGAGGCGCCGCTGGTATTCGAGCCCGGGACCGCATCGGTCGACTCTGTCGCGACACCGGACTCGCGGTCGGAGTCGACCCTAGGCTGACGGAATGACCACCTCCCTCCCGCGTCACAGCCGCCACCGCGC
>NZ_JBSHMJ010000118.1:0-2115 GCF_053645265.1 Dietzia sp. NPDC055343
TCCGACGAGGTGTTCGGCCCCGTCCTCACCGTGTTCCGCTACTCGAGCATCGACGAGGCCATCCGGTACATCAACGACCGGCCCAGCCCGCTCGTCCTGTACTGGTATGGCGAGAAGAACGACCGTTTCGAGGTCGTCGCCGACCGCACCCGCTCCGGCAACATCTACGGCAACGACTTCGGCATCGGCATGGTCTCCTCCGCCATCCCCTTCGGCGGAGTCGGGAACTCCGGCATGGGCTCGTACCACGGCCACTACGGCTTCCGGACCTTCACGCACGAGCGGGCCGTGGCCCTGCACTCGTTCGACTACTCGGCCGCCGACTTCATGGTGCCGCCGTTCGGGCCGGACAAGAAGAAGCAGGCGTCGATGTACTTCGGCGCGATGAAACTGCGGACGCGGCTGGGGTTCTAGAAGCGCGGCGGCCGGTCGTCTGCAGCAATACCGGCCAGTCCGCCCAGGGGCGATCCAGTGTTTCCACCGTCGATGGTGTCAGCGCTCCGGGATTAACCAGGCTGTAGCGCGACACTGTCTAGTTCTGCTTCAGATCCGCCAATACCGAACGATCGTATGACTATCGGCTGTGTGAGCTGCTGATTTGTCATCAAACGACACCTCGGTCCGCCTTAGATAAAAGAAAGGTATAGACAAGGTGTGAGCTTACTCATATGCTCCTCCTCATGCGTTTGGACGGTCGATCGGTGGGTGCATCGCGCGCCTTGGGGGCAATGGCCCTGCTAGGTGTGGTGTCGGCTGCCGCCATCGGATTCTCGCGGCCGCTTCCTGATCCGCACCTCATGGCGAACGTCGACAATTCATGCTTACAGTTCTCTCAGGATGGCGGAGCCATCTGGGGAGATGTCAGTGTGGTCACGCTCGACGACTCTTTTGTCCCGGTCCCGGGCGGCGAGTACCTGCAGGGAGACTTCCTCGCGCGCAACCGTTGCGACGCTCCGGCCTCTCTGCAGGTGTACGCCGGTGCCTGGGAACTCACGGACGGCGGATCCGGTGTCTGGCGGGCCGACCTGGGGGACGCGGCCGGCTCGCCGGTCGCTCTCACCGGGCCCTACACGCAGGACGACTGGGGCGTACTCATCAACGAGGCTCCGGCGCTCACGGATCAGGTAATCCCTGTCACGCTGTACATCGGGATCCCGGCCGGGGAGACCGCTCAAAGCTACTCGATCAACCCGGCCTGGTCGTTCTCGCTCGAGCCCACCGACGTCGTCACCGTGCCGGATGCGCCCGCTGGACTCCAGGCCCAGCCGGGATCGCCCACCACCCGCGACCGCGTGGTCGTGACCGGAACCGCTGAGCCGGGCTCGACCGTCAATGTGTCCGTGGACGGCCAGGTGCGCTGCACCACCACTGCCACGCCCGAGGGCAGGTTCTCGTGTGACGTCGGCACGCTGAGTCGCAGGAATCATCAGGTTTCCGCCACTGCCAGCAACTCGGCGGGTGCTTCCGATCCTGCGAATCCTCTGAAGGTGACCGTGCGCAACACCGGGCCGACCGGCTGGGGTTCGCTCGATGACCTGCTGAACTGGGGCTCGCTCGGCGGTCTGGGGAGCCTCGGCAGCGTGGGTAGCTCGGATTTCGGCAGCGGTAACAGCGCCGGGAGCGGAGCCGTGGCGGGAAGCTCGACGGGAAGTATCGCGGCCAGCAGTCTGGGAGTTCTCGGCTCGGCCACGACCGGTTCAGGTGCCGCCAGCCATCCCGCTGATCCCGATCGGCACGTCGGCGCAGGCGCAGGTGCGGCAGGCGGCCCGGAGGGCTCGGCTCCCGGGGGTACAGCGGCGGGTGCTGGCCAGGCCGGAACCCCTGATGCGGCGGCAATCCGAGGCCACGGCGAGGTCGGGACCGGCGAGTCCGGGCCGGCAGGTGGATCACCGTCCGGTGCCGGCGCGACGGGAGGCGCCGGGGCGGGCCATGGTCAGGCCCCCGGCGGCCGCGGAGCCACTACACCGGGTACGCCCGGGCAGCCCGCCGCGGGTGGCGGAGCAGCCGGCGCCGGGACGCCCGGGGGTGGCGCCGCGGGTGGCGGAGCCGGCGGAGGCCAGGCCGCGATCACCGGGGCGGGTGCGACCACGGGCGGGCACACCGCTGCAGGCGCAG
>NZ_JBSHMJ010000119.1:0-2076 GCF_053645265.1 Dietzia sp. NPDC055343
GCCCGCTGCCCACATCGACATCATCGATCTGCGAGGCCTGGTGCCTGGGCTGGAGTAGGGCCCACGGTCAGGTCACAAGGCTGTGGCTTGACCGGAGCTTCCCCTAGTCGAGACCCTCTCGCAGCCGTGCGGCCGGTATCCAGTCGATACCAAACACCCGGGCCACCTCGAAGAAGGTGGAGGCGTCCGCGTCGGTGCTGGTTGCGGAGGCGATGAGACGGGACAGCATGACCGTCCCCGCTCGTTCTTCGATCGTGCCCGCCGCCGCGAGTAGCGACCAGGCGCAGACCTGATGGTTCCGGTGCGCGCGTCCCATCGTCTGCTCGGCCAGAAGTCCCGAGTAGCGGGCCTGATGGAAGAAGCCCCTGCGCGGGGTCGTGGTGGCGAACGAACTGTCGGCGAACTGCTCGCCCGCCTGCAGGTTGATCGCCGTGGGCGTGTTGAACACCACCACCGGCGCCTCGCCCCGCTGGAACCGCATCCGCTCGGCCTCGGCCTCCGGATTGGCGCCGTAGATCCGTGTGACCGGGATCCCGTCGGCCTCGAGCATCTCGGCCACCGGATGCGCGGCCGTGGACACCATCTCGGTGGCGATCAACACCTGGTAGCCGCGCTCGAGCTCGGCCTTGGCCGCCGCCACCGTGTGCTCGACCCGGATCATCGAGGCCTTTTGGCGCAGTCGCACCAGGGCGGCCAGCCCGCGGGCGACGTTGTTGCCCGTCCTGGCCAGCTGCATCTCCCGCTGGAAGTCGCCCCACTCCAGCTCGTAGGCCCGCCACTGGTCCGGGGTCAGCTCCACCAGGTCCACGTCGAAGGGTGGCGGCCCCCACGGCGCCGACCGGGTGAGAAGCAGAGGCGGGTCGTGTCGAAGCAGGGTGTCGCGCACGTCGCTGATCGCGGTTTGCTGCGTCTGCAGCGACTCCTTGGCCGGATGATGCCCGGGGGTGGCGGTGATCGTCAGCACGAACGGCGCCTTGTCGTGCGGCTCATCCATGCGCGTGAGGCGCCGCATGTAGCTGGTCCGTTTGCTGTCGAAACGGAATTGGTGGGCCTCGTCGACGAGCGCGACTTCGACTTTCAGCCGCGGGCGCCCGTTCCGGGCCATCAGTTTGCCGAGGCTGTCCGAGGACATGATGATCCAGCGTAGATCGTCGTCGCCCAGTGCGGCGATGGTGCGCCGCCACGACGGGATGGTGATGCGGGCCGGCCGATCCACCGTCACCAGCACAGTCCGTGCACCACGCGACGCGGCGATGGCCTTCGCCGCGGCCACTGCCACGAGGGTCTTACCGGTGCCCACGTCGTTGGCCAGATGGACCTGCCGGAACTGCCCCTCGGCGGCAGCGACGATCGCGTCCACGTCCGCGAGTTGTTCCGGGCGAAGAGTCATCGGTGCGGCTGTCGCGCCGGGGCCCTCGCTGCCGTTGAGCTCGTCCTCCCGCCACCGCAGGTAGGAGTACGGCTTGCTGGCGTAGGGCTCCAGTGCGCTCGGCAGGGCGGTGCCGACGTAGGCGTGCGCGGTGAGGGACTTGTAGTAGGTCACCCCCGCCGGGGTCCCGCCCTCGAATCCTCCCCAGGGGAGTTCCAAGAGCCACACTCGCTGGCCGGGAGGGATCGACGGCACCGCCGCGCTGGACTTCTTGGTTGCCTTCGCTCGCGTGGTGCCGGCCTTGCGCTTGGCGCCGGTCTTGCGCTTCGTGGTGGCCTTACGCGAGGGCCGGGTCGCCATCAGATCCCGCTGTCGTTGCGGGCGGTGACGAGGGCGGGTGAGTCCACGGTGTTCTCCCGGGTGGTCCTGGTTGGGTCGGGCTCACTCTGGGGGCCGGCGGCGGTGCGTCGCGGACGTTACTCGTTCGACGACGGAAGGACGATGCCCCAGCGCATCAGGCTGCGATGTGACGGTACGGAATTCTACGGCCCGCTCCAGTCCCCTGATCGGATTGCCGGATAGGGCTTCAATGCGTGCTCGATAACCCGCCCGTCTGCGGTCGTAATTCGGAAGGACGTGCAGCCGTCGACGTACCACGCGTTCTGGGGGTCCGGAACGTTGTACGTCGCCCAGCGTCTGATGAGCGG
>NZ_JBSHMJ010000120.1:0-2073 GCF_053645265.1 Dietzia sp. NPDC055343
ACGAGCGGGCTGGGCCGGTCGTTGATGTACCGGATGGCCTCGTCGATGCTCGAGTAGCGGAACACGGTGAGGACGGGGCCGAACACCTCGTCGGAGTCGATGGCCATCTCGGGCGTCACCCCGGTGAGCAGGGTGGGCGCGATCTTCCGGGTGAGCGCGTCCGGCAACCGCTCCCCCGTCGGCGTGGCGTCCCGCTTGGTCGCGCCCTTGACCACGGCGTCGTCCACCAGCCCGACGATCCGCTCGTAGTTCGAGGTGTTGACCGTGGCCGTGTAGTCCGGGTTGCCGACGATTGCCGGCAGGGTGCGACGCCACTGGTCCAGCACGGTGTCGCAGAACTCGTCGTAGTGGTCGTCGTGCACGAACACGTAGTCCGGGCACATGCAGACCTGACCGCCGTTGACCAGTCGGGCCGAGGCGATGTTACGCGCTGCCCGCTCGACGTCGGCGGAGGTGTCCACGACCACCGGGTTCTTGCCGCCCAGCTCGAGCGTCACCGGGGTGAGGTTCTCGGCGGCGTCCTTGGCGACGGACTTACCCACACCCGGTGAGCCGGTGAAGAACAGGTGGTCGTAGGCCAGCTTGGAGAAGTCGGCCCCGCGGCCGTGTTCGGGGCCGGCGATGGCCAGCTCGTCCACGGAGAAGTAGTCGGGCGCTCGCCTGCACAGCACCTCGGTGGTGCGGGCCGTGACGGAGGAGGGCCGGATCATCACACGGTTACCGGCGGCCAGCGCGGACCCGGCCGGGACGATCGTGAGGTAGAGCGGGAAGTTCCAGGGCCCGATGATCCCCACCACGCCCTTGGGGTCGTGCCGGACCTCCTGCTGGAAGCCCAGTTTGTCGAGCGCGCGGGAGATGCGGGTGGGCTTCATCCACTTCTTGACGTTCTGGCGCTGGTGGTCCAGGTCCGGCATCGAGGATGCGATGTCGGTGAGCGTCGACAGGGTCTCGGGCCGGGAGCCGTAGTCCTCGCGCATCGCCTCGGTGAGCTCGGCCGCGTTGTCCAGGATGAGCCGCTTGAGCCGCAGGATCCGGTCACGACGGACCTTGGCGCTGGGCTGCGGGTCGGCGAGGAACGCCTGCTGCTGCCGCTCGAGGATCTGGGCGAGGGTGAGGTCGCGGGCGGTGGGTGTGGTGACCATGCCCCCAGGGTAGAACGTGTTCTCGCGCGGCGGGGGTAGGAGGTGACGACGACGAGGGCCCGCCTTCTCCGGTTGAGAAGGCGGGCCCTCGGGTTGCGCAATATCAGCCCCCGAGCGAGCTCAGTGACCCGAGCGATCCACTCGTTCCGCCGGTCCCGCCGACGAGGCTGCCGAGGGAGCCGGAGTCGAGCGAGCCGGAGCCGTTGGGGTCGCCACCACCTCCGCTCGCGGGCCGGACGGTGACGGTCTTCTCCACCGTCTGGTCACCCACCGTGACCTTGAGGACGGTCTGCCCCTCCGCCGCGGGGGTCCACTCGCAGGTGGCGTTCCCGTCCTCGTCGAGCGTGACGCGGCAGATCTCGCGATCGCCGGAGATGATCACCACCTCCTCGCCCGCGTCACCGGTGACCTCGATCTCGACTTTCTGCCCGGCGACCGGCTGCGCCGGGGTCACAGTGATGGTCGGCTCGGTCGGATCAACCACGGCCGGGTCGACCTGCAGTGTTCCACCGTTGCCCGTGTCCGAGGTGTTGTCGGCCGCATCGGTAGCGGTCACCGTCACCTGCTGGCCGTCCATGCCCTCTTTAGCGATGAACTCGCAGGTAAAGGTTCCGCCGGTCGCGGATCCTTCGCAGGCGTCCTCTCCCCCGACCTTCACCGATACCTCGGAGCCCGTCTCGGCCTGCCCGCTGACGGTGACCGTCTGGCCGACCGTGGCCGGCTGCGGCGCGACCGTGATCCCGGTAGGCGCCGCGGGGGCCTCGGTGTCCGGGGCCTCGACCACCGTAATGGTGGTGGCGGAGGCCGAGTCGGAGGCGCTGGTGGTGGCGTCGCCCGCGTAGTGCGCGGTCACCTGGACGGTGCCGGTCGAGGTCGGCGTCCACGGGCACTCCACGGTGCCGTCGGCCGCGACCTGACCGGTGCACAGCAC
>NZ_JBSHMJ010000121.1:0-2065 GCF_053645265.1 Dietzia sp. NPDC055343
CGGTCGTACCTCTCGTCATGGGTGAGCTGGTCGCTCTCGCCGAGGTTCTGCGCTGCGCTCTTGAGGTATCCGGTCACCACGTTCCATCCCACCCGGCCCTGGGTGAGGTGGTCCAGCGTCGACATTCGCCGGGCGAAGGTATACGGGTGTTCCGCGGAGGTGCTCGCGGTGATGCCGAACCCGAGGTTCTGTGTCACTGCGGCCATTGCGCTGACCAGCATCATCGGGTCGTTCATCGGGATCTTTGCCGCGGTCCGTAGGGCGGCATCGGCGCTACCGTCGTAGACGTCGTACGGGCCCAGGGCGTCGGCGAGGAAGATGCCGTCGAACAGGCCGCCCTCCAACAACCGGGCCAGACGGGTCCACTGTTCGAGGTTCGTGTAGTCCCGCGACCGGTCAGCCGGGTGCCGCCAGATCCCGGGGAGTTGATGCCCCACGCCGTTGATGGCGAAGGCGTTGAACCTGATCCTCCGGGTGTGCTGGTCGTGCGCAGCGTCGGGTCGCGAAGCCATGGTTCTCCTTGCGGTGGTCGTGAGAGGGGTGACCACCGCTCGAGCAGGAGCAGCCGTGGCTGCTCCGATGACATCCCTCCGCGAGTGCTAACTCGATCAGGTTCGCTCGGGTGTGATCTCAGCCCCGTCTAGGGCACCCCGTGTCGCCACACACCCTACATCTCGACAGCCGCAAGCAGGCCGTCCCGCACCGCCTTGGTCAGGCGCACGTACCCGCCCGTTTCCGGATCGCGGATCCAGGCTCGCGGGCCGGCCTTGGGAAGGCCGCGGGCGGCGAGACCGGCGGCATCCGGCCGGTACCAGGTGGTCACCGGGATCTCGTCGACGACGTGGACGATGTCCGGCCGTGCTTCGGATGGGACCGAGGACAGTGCGCCACCGATGTCGGCCGCGGTGATCGCCGCGGAGCCCCACGTGCTCACCGCCGCGACGGCGAGCTGACCGGTCGCACCGGACACCTCGTACACCACGGCCAGGTCCAACTCGGGCAGATCCCCGAGCGCATCGGCGACCTGGATCGGGTACACCGGGCCGTGCTCGGTGCGGACGGTGAAGCCCGCGGAGCCGAGTAGCCAGAAGTCGCCGTCGCGGTCGCGCTCGAAGATGTCATTGGTCGGAACCCAGGTATCGCCCGGGCGGAACAACCCTCGCAGCCGGCGCACCGAGGCATCGACTCCGAGGCGTGGCCGGGTGACGAGCATCCCCGGCGTGTTGACCTCACTCTGCTGGGCGTAACCGCCGGGGCCGGTGATGACCGCGCCGGAGTCGGGATCGACCTCGACGAGCCGCACCTCGGCCGTGCCGGGCAGAGGGCGACCGCGCGCACCCGGCTTGGATGTCGACAGGTTGGCCAGAACCACATCGGCCTCGGTTCCCGCGTAGAACTCGAGGACCCGCGTCCCCGGGTAGCGGTCCATGGTCCGTCGCCACATCCCGCGGGGCATTCCCGAACCCATGAAGAGGGTGATCGTCGAATGTGCCCGGCGGGCAGGCTCCGGCTGGCGAACCAACTCGCGCATCATCGCCCAGGTGTAGGACACGACTGTCACCCCGTAGCGACGTACTTCCTCGTCGAAGGTCTCCGGATCGAAACCGCGGGACAGCGCGATGCGGGACCCACCGGCCACGGCCCCGCCGACGGCGGTGAGCAGCCCCGACGGGTGGTGGAGCGGGCTGAGGCAGTACACGGTCGACGCGGTTGTCAGGCGTGCGGCGCTGGCTGTGCCGAACGCGGACAGTGCCCAGCGGTGATTGGTCACGAGCTTGGTCTGCCACGCGCCGGTCGAGCGGGAGAAGAGGACAAAGGCGAGGTCGCCGGCGCGGCCGGGGTCCGGCCGGTACCAGCGGGGCAGTTCCACCGACTCGGGGTCGATGTGTTCGAGGTCGACGACGTCCGCACCGCGGTCGGCGGGGAGGTCGCGATCCGCGCCGCCGCCGAGTACGAGCGCTCGCGCCCCGGCGATGGTGACCCTGGGCGTGTGTTCGGGGTCGGTGACGACCTCGGTCACAGAGCTGAGCCGGAGGAGCTCGGGCAAAGACCGGGACGGGGGCAG
>NZ_JBSHMJ010000122.1:0-2063 GCF_053645265.1 Dietzia sp. NPDC055343
GGCTCCGCGGCCTGGTGGGAGCCGATCGTCGCGATGATCGTCTCGCTGGTGGCCGCCGCCCTGGTGATCGGCGTGGCCGAGCGGATCTACCGCCGTTCGATCATGCAGACCGGGCGCAAGCTCACCTACCGCGAGGCGCTCAAGCTGAGCGAGTGAGTGCGCCCGCCCGGGTGCACGCATGTACCGGCCGTCGGTGGATCTTCCGCCGGCGGTCGGACCATGTTCGAGGCGATCAGGGATGCACCGCCCGGGACTCGCTCGACCGGCCGGCGTCGAGGTGGGCCACGTCGCTGAGGCGTAAAGGCGCGAACGGGCCCTCGGAGTGCGCCGAGAGCACCCGAGTGGTGAAGCAGGCGTGGTCGCCCCCGTCGTCAAGCATCGCGATTCTCTCGACCACCATCCGGTTGGGGCAGTCCCTGAGCAGCGGCAGGCCGTGCTCGTCGGTGTCCGTACCGCGCTCGTTGACACCGCGACCCGCGAACTTGTCGGTCGTCTCCCCCGTCCGGGTGCCGAACCATTCGGCGACCGCGAGATCGGCTTCAGTGAGGAAATGGACTGCAAAGTGCGTGGCACGCAGCCCGGTCCGGTAGGTGTGATTGGCCTTGGACAGCCACAGGCAATAGTGCTCGGCTGAGATGCTCGACTGGGCATGGAAACCGACGAGACATCCCGCCGGCTCGTTCTCCGCCACGGTCGTCACCACGATCATCGCCGGATCCGCTGACGCCATCAGCCGGCCGAAGGCGTCCGTGCTCATCGGTCTGACCTCTCGCCAGCCGCCGTCTGGTCTGCCGCAGCCTCGTACCGGAGGAAGATCGTGCCGTCCTCGGCCATGACGCCCTTCAGGTCGAACCTGGCGATGCCAGTTCCGGGAGGTGTCACGGACACGGGCAACGGGTCGCCGCCCATCATCGGGGAGATGGACAGCAGCAGCTCATCGAGCCTGTCGGCCGCGACGAGTTCGCCCAGCCAGGTGGGACCGCCCTCGCAGAGCACCACGCCGTGCCCGCGGTCGGAGAGCGCGCGCATTGCCTGCTCCGGCTCCACACGCTCGTCGCCCGCCAAGATGACCTCGGCGAACTCCTCGACCTCAGCGCGGCGCCCCGGATCCGCCCCCGCACAGGTGATGACCACCGTCGGGGCGTGCTCGGGAGCATCGGCGAACACGCTGGCGGCCCCGTCCAGATTCAGGCTCCTGCTGACCACGGCGACCGGCGGAGTGGCCGGCTTTCCGAGCTCTTGCCTCCGTGCCTGCGCGTCCTCGGACAGCCGCACCGGCCCGTATCCTTCGCGCCGGACCGTCTCGGCTCCGACCAGAACGACGTCGGCGATCTGCCGCATGCTGCGGAACAACGCCTGGTCTGGGCGGGTGGACAGCGCGCCCACCCGGCCGCCGACCGCGGCCGTTCCATCCAACCCCGCGACCATGTGCCCGGCGACCCAGCATTCGTGCCGGGGCGAGGACCGATCCACCTCCAGGTACGGGGCCAGCGGGTCGGGGACATCTGCGCCGATCTCGAGAACGTGCATGGCGGCGATCCTAGGCACCGTCCACAGCGCCGGACACCGGTCGATTCCGGGCCGGACGCCAGAAGGCTGTGAGCGGAATTAACGACGGACTACACTCCGCTTATGAACTTCCTCACATTCTGCCGCGCCCGGCGGCTGCTCGGTTCTTCTGCGGCTGCCGTCGTCGTCGTCGCCTCTCTCACCGCCCCGTCGGCGGCCGCGCCGACGGCCTCGCCCAACCCCGCGCCCACCTGGTCCGGCATGGACACCCGCCAGTGGACCGCGCCGATCCCCGCGCCCGGCGGCGTGGCCGCCACCATGCCGCTCGACCCCGCGCTCTCGCTGCCACAGGCCGGACGCGCGGTGCGGCAGGTCTACGGCACCATCAACCAGCACGGACAGCCCGCTATTTCCGCCTCCGCGGTGTTCCTCCCGCACGGCGAGGCCCCCGCCGGCGGCTGGCCCGTCGTGGCGTGGGCGCACGGCACCACCGGCCTCGGTGACGACTGCGCGCCCTCCACCCAGCCGCGCTCCGACCGCGACGCCGAGTACCT
>NZ_JBSHMJ010000123.1:0-2060 GCF_053645265.1 Dietzia sp. NPDC055343
GGCTCCGCGGCCTGGTGGGAGCCGATCGTCGCGATGATCGTCTCGCTGGTGGCCGCCGCCCTGGTGATCGGCGTGGCCGAGCGGATCTACCGCCGCTCGATCATGCAGACCGGCCGCAAGCTCACCTACCGCGAGGCGCTCAAGCTGAGCGAGTGAATGAGACGAGCTCCCGTCCCGGGCGGATGAGCACGAGGCCGGCCGTCGGTGGATCTTCCGCCGGCGGTCGGCCCATGTTCGAGGCGATCAGGGATGTACTGACCGGGACTCGCTCGCGCGGCCGGCGTCCAAGTGCGCCACATCGCCGAGTCGGAGAGGCGTGAACGGGCCTTTCGTGTCGGCTGAGACCATGCGGGTGGTGAAACAGCCGTGGTCGCTACCGTCGTCCAGGATCGCGATCCGCTCGACCACCATCCGATTGGGACACTCCCGCAGCAGCGGAAGTCCGTGTTCACTCGTGTCGACGTCGAGATCTGCGAACTTGTCCGCGGTCTCCCCCGTCTGGGTCCCGAACCACTCGGCAACCGCTAGATCAGATTCCGTGAGGAAGTGGACCGCGAAATGCGTGGCCCGCAGCCCGGTCCGATAGGTGTGGTTGGCCTTGGACAGCCACAAGCAATAGTGCTCGGCGGAGATTCCCGACTGCGCATGGAAGCCCACCAGACACCCCGCCGGCTCGTTCTCCGCCACCGTCGTCACCACGATCATCGCCGGGTCCACCGACGCCATCAGCTGCCCGAAGGCGTCCGTACTCATCGGTCTGACCTCTCGTTGGTCGCCGCCTGGTCAGCCGCCGCCTCATACCGAAGGAAGAGAGTGCTCTCCTCGCTCATGATCCCCTTCAGCTCAAACCTGGCGATCCCCGCGCCCTCCGGCGTCACTGCCACCGGCAACGGATCCCCACCCATCATCGGCGAGATCGACAGCAGCAACTCGTCGAGACGGTCCGCCGCCACGAGCTCACCCAGCCAGGTGGGCCCGCCCTCACACAGCACAACCTGATACCCGCGGGTCGAGAGCTCGCGCATCGCCTCGATCGGATCGACCCGGTCGTCGCCGGCCACGATGACCGGAGCGAACTCCGCCACCTCCGCCCGACGCCCGCGATCGGCCGCCTCGCAGGTGACGACCACGGTCGGGGCGTGCTCCGGAGCATCGGCGAACACGCTGGCGGTCCGGTCCAAGTCCAGGCTCCGGCTGACCACAGCGATCGGGGGCGTGGCCGGCTTACCCAGCTCCCGCCTCCGAGCCTGCGCCTCCTCGGACAGTCGGATCGGCCCGTAGCCTTCGCGTCGTACCGTCTCGGCTCCCACCAACACGATGTCCGCGATTTGCCGCATCCTGCGGAACAGCTCCTGATCAGGCCGGGTGGACAGCGCACCCACCCGGCCCCCAACCGCCGCCGTGCCATCCAACCCCGCCACCATGTGCCCGGTGACCCAACACTCATGGCGAGGCGAGGACCGATCGACCTCCAGGTACGGGGCCAGCGGGTCGGAAACCTCCGAGCCGATCTCGAGACGGTGCATGGTTGCGAGCCTAGGGTCCGCCACGCCCGTCGAATACCGGTCGGCCAACGTCCGAGCCTCAGCTGCCTGTGGACCGGGTAAGCAACGGATTACACTTTCGCCTATGAACTCCCTCACATTCCGGCGCACGCGGCAGGTGCTCGGCTCGGCTGCTGCCGCCGTTGTCGTCGTCGCCACCCTCACCGCCCCCGCGGCGGCCGCGCCCTCACACCCGGCCAACCCCGCACCCACGTGGTCCGGCATGGACACCCGCCAGTGGACGGCGCCGGTCCCCGCGCCCGGCGCCGTGGCCGCCACCACGCCACTCGACCCGGCGCTCTCGCTGCCGCAGGCCGGACGGGCGGTGCGCCAGGTGTACGGCACCATCGATCAGCACGGACAACCCGCCATCTCTACATCCGTAGTGTTCCTCCCACACGGCGTGGCACCCGAGGGCGGTTGGCCCGTCGTGGCGTGGGCGCACGGCACCACCGGCCTCGGTGACGACTGCGCGCCCTCCACCCAGCCGCGCTCCGACCGCGACGCCGAGTACCT
>NZ_JBSHMJ010000124.1:0-2040 GCF_053645265.1 Dietzia sp. NPDC055343
CGGCGGTAGATCCGCTCGGCCACGCCGATCACCAGGGCGGCGGCCACCAGCGAGACGATCATCGCGACGATCGGCTCCCACCAGGCCGCGGAGCCCTCGACGAGTCGGATCGGCATGGTGACCGTCGACATGATCGGGATGTACGAGGCCACGACCTGCCAGGTGCCGGAGACGAACAGCCCGCCGAAGGTGGCGATCATGATGAGCGTCAGCACGGGGGAGGCGGTGGACTGCACGTCCTCGGCGCGGGTGGCCAGCGCCCCGGCCACGGCGAACAGGCAGGCCAGCGCCACGAACCCGATCACGAACAGGGCCAGGTACCAGGCGGCGGCCCCGGCCATCGCCGGCAGGAGCGCGGTGTACTCGGTGAAGGACAGACCGATCAGGCCGATGCCCACGAACAGCACCATCTGCCCCATCGCGAGCACGGTGGCGCCCACAACCTTGCCCACCAGCAACTGCCGCAGCGGGATGGCGGCGGCGAGGATCTCCACGATCCGCGACTGCTTCTCCTCCACCACGCTGTTGGCGATCGCGTATCCGAACAGGATCGCGGCCAGGTAGAACAGGAACACAAAGACGAATCCGGCGATGAACTGCACGCCCTCATCGGCGGCGCCGTCGGGGTCGAGGAGCCGTTCGCCCACCTCGGAGCCGGCGGTGAGGTCGCCGACCGTGGTGCCGGCAGCGGCCGCGTTGGTCTCCAGGGCGTCGGCGGCCACGGTGGCGCCGATCAACCCGGCCAGCGAGCTGTCGACGGAGTCGGTGCCGACGAGGGTCCACTCACCGGGCGCACCGATCAGGGCGGCGTCGGCGTCACCCTCGCTCACGGCCTGTTCGGCCGCGGCGACGTCCGGGTATTCGCTGATGGTGACCTCGAGGTCCCCCGGGGCGAACGGCCCGGACATCGCAGCGCCCTCGTCGGCGGTCGCCTGCTCGGCGACCACCACAGCCTCGGGGGAGGCCACCGCGAGGGTCTTGGACTCGGTCTGGCCACCGACGAAGAACGACACCGCGAACGCGACCACCATGATCGCGAGCGTGGTCAGCGTGGAGATGATGAAGTTCTTGTCCCGAAGCTTGACCATGATCTCGCGGCCGGCGACGATCCGCCACGCCGACTGCGTCTCGGGGGCCGCAGCGCCGGTGCCGACACCAGCGCCGGCGCCGCTGTCGGTGGCCGTATCGGACGGGAAAGGGAACTGGTCGGTGGTGGTCATACCGTCACCTCACGGTAGATATCGGACAGGGTGGGGACGACCTCGGCGAACTCGCGGACGCTGCCGCGGGCCATGGCCTCGCGCAGGACGGCGTCGGTGCCGGCGGGGCTGCCGCCGCCGCTGAGGTCGAGCAGGGCGGTGGGGCCGTCGACGTCCACCACGTGGACGCCGGGCAGATCACGTACCCAGCCGGCGTCGCCGCCCACGACCAGGCGATGCAGGACGCGCCCGCGTCGCCGGAGGTCCTCGACGGTGCCCTGGGCGACGACGCGGCCGCGCGAGAGCACCACGAGCTGATCGCAGAGTCGCTCGACGAGGTCGAGCTGATGGGAGGAGAACAGCACGGGCACGCCGCGGGTGGTGTGCTCGCGCAGTAGGTCGACCATCGAGTCCACGGCCCCCGGGTCGAGCCCGGAGAATGGCTCGTCGAGCACGAGCAGCTCGGGCCCGCCGATCACGGCGGCGGCGATCTGCACGCGCTGCTGGTTGCCCAGCGAGAGCGACTCGAGCTTGTCGTTCAGCCGCTCGCCCAGCCCGAACCGGTCGAGCAGGTCGGTGGCGGTGCGGCGGGCGTCGGCCGCGGAACGGCCCTGGAGTCGTCCCAGGTAGACCAGCTGGTCGAGGATCGCCTGCTTGGGATAGAGCCCACGCTCCTCGGGCATGTAGCCGAACGTGCGGCGGTCGGCGACGGTGGCCTCGTGGCCGTTCCACAGCACGCGACCGGTGGTGGGCTGCAGGACGCCCATGATCATGCGCATGGTGGTGGTCTTGCCGGCGCCGTTGCCGCCCACGAAGCCGGTCATGGTTCCACGTGGAACCA
>NZ_JBSHMJ010000125.1:0-1965 GCF_053645265.1 Dietzia sp. NPDC055343
AGTATGCGGACCAGCTCGCGGCTCGCGGCGCTGACGAGGCTCTCGCCCCGTACGAGCACAACCACCACGATGCGCCGCTCGAGTTCGTGGCGCCGCGGGCCAAAGCCGGATGACCTGAGGGGACGCCGCGTACGCAGCATTAGCCCCAACCGACCGTAGGGCGGGGATCTGTCTACAGGGCGCGGAGTGCGTCAGTCAGACGGGGGAGCGCCCAATCCCATGGGATGCGCTCTTGCTCCAGTCTGAGGTCCCCGGCTGCCGTGAGCAGCTCGAGGGTGTCGAGCTCGTCGGCCGTGAGCCGGGTCCGGGCGGCTCGGGTCGGTGTGGGGTCGGACACGCTGAACTGTCGCCAGGCGTCGAGTGTGGCGTTGTCCATGAGGACGCTGGCGGCGTGTGGTGCGTGGTGGCGGAGCCTGTCGAGGATCGCGAAACCGTGGGAGTCGATGTCGCCCCAGTAGACGATGCGCGCCCGGAGGGCCCAGGGGAGCGTAGCCACCGCGTCGACGGCGTAGCCACGGCCGAACAAGGCGACCGCGCCGGGTAGGGCGGGAAGCGCGAGGAAGGTGGTGAGGTTCTCGACGACGACGAGGTGACGCGGCACCGTCGAGTCGGTCCACAGCGTGGCGAGCTGGTCGACCGGGCTCTCCACGTCGCGTAGCGGGAAGTCGATCAGGGGGTCGAGGACGCGCAGGCGTAGCCGTGGCCCGGGGTCGCGGAGACCGAGGCCGGAGCCGGACGCGCTGCCGTCCCGCCCCGCCCTGGCAGCGTCGACGAGATGCTCGATCATACGTACCCGTGACTCGATCCACTTGGTGTCGATGCCCGGCACCGCGATCTCGCGCGCGGTGAGTCCTGTGGTGGGGTTGTCGATCGCCCAGCGGCAGACGGCGAGAAGGCGGGCCGTGTCCTCGTCGTCGAGCTTCTCCCACACCGGCGAGGTGGCCGCAGCGGCACGTCGAAGCGCGACGTGGTCCGGCCCCAGCCTGAGAATCTGGTGCGTCCGGTCGAGCAGTGTGCCCCACCGCACGGACTGACCGCCGATTCGGGCGATGTCGTGGGCGCCGCGTACTTCCACACGGTGGGGGAGCGACACCACCCCGAAACCGGCGAGCCGACGTCCTGCCCAGGTCACCTGCACGGCCGGCGCCGAGTCCGCCGAGTCGAAGTCCCGCCACGCCCTGATCCACTCCGCCGTCCCCGTCGGGTCGTCGGCCGCGCGCGCCGCGGTCGGCATCGAGGTCGCGAACCGGACGGTGTCGGATGCCGCGGCGTCCGGGTCCGCGAGCCAGTCGCGGTGTCGCCGATTGAACCGGGTGGCGCAGGAGTCGGCCAGGTCGTGGGGGCTGCGCGGCCCCTTACCCTCAGGGCCCGTCATCGCGTCCCTGCTCCCAGGTGATGCGTTCGATGCGCGATCGGCTGCCGTCCTCGTTGCCCACCACGACGAGGCCGCCGATGTAGGGCTCGAGTGTCTGCAGCAGTTTGAGCGGGGTGGCCAGGACCATGTGGAACCCGAAGTCGGTGAACACGTCCATCGCTCGGCGGGTGTAGTCGGGATCGGCCCGGTCGAAGGCCTCGTCGAGCACGACGGTGCCGTAGCCGGGGACGTCCGCGTCGACCTCGGCGAGCTGGAACCGCAGTGCTGCTGCAAGGCAGAAGAACACGAGTTTCTGGGCCTGCCCGCCGGAGAGGCCGGACGACGAATCGTGGTAGTTGGTCGGGGTGCCCGCGGCATCGATCTCGACCCCGATGAACCCGACGTGTCGACGGGTGTCCAGCACGGTCATGCGCCAACTCCTGTCCGCGGCGTCCGCCGAGCCGAGTCGGCCCAGCAGTCGGGACATCACGGCGAACCCGGCTTCGGCGCTGTCGACGGTGCGCCTGTCGAGGGCGCCGGTCACCGCCTTCTCGAGGTCGGCGAGGAAGTCGGTGACCGTTTCGGAGCGGCGATCGCGCACCTCGATCTGG
>NZ_JBSHMJ010000126.1:0-1929 GCF_053645265.1 Dietzia sp. NPDC055343
AGAAGGGACAGCGTGCCCTCCAGTGCGCCCAGGCAACGGAAGGCCGCGGCGATGGATGACGGGACCTTGAACCCGGCGGAGACGACCGCCCGCAGCAGGTCGTTGAACAGGACGTCGGCCGGCATGCCCTCGATGCGCATGATGAGGTCGCCGATGAGCCACTGCGTGGTCACGAGGTCCAGGTCCGCGGGCGGGATGAGGATGTGGCAGAGGGCGGTGGTCGCGGCGGCGCCGTCTTGGCGGTCGATGGCGATGAGCAGCGATCTCAGTCCCAGACGGGCCTGGCGGTCCAGGCGGCCGACCGAGCCGAAGTCGAGAAGGGCGAACGACCCGTCCGGGGTGAGCAGGATGTTCCCACCGTGCAGGTCGGCGTGGAAGACGCCGTCGACCAGGATCTGCCGCAGGACCACCTCGAGGATCGTGCGGGTGAGGTCCTCGCGCTCCGTGGCGGACAGCGCGTCGATCTGGTCCGCGGCGCGGGACAGGGGGATGCCGTCGATGCGGTCCATCGTGAGGATGCGCCTGGTGGAGAACCGCCGGTGCGCACCGGGGATGACCACACCATCGGTTCCCTCCAGGGCCGCGAGGTTACGCAGCTCCGTCCGGTAGTCCAGCTCCTCGGACAGGGAGGCCCCGAATCCTTCCGCCAGGTCGACCGCGCCGAGTTGGCGAGCCCACGCGGCCCGCTTCTCCAACAGCCGGGCCAGCCGCGTGATGATGTCGAGATCGGCGCGCACGGTCGCGTCGGCCGACGGGCGCTGGATCTTGACCACCACGTCCTCACCGGTCGTCAGCGTGGCCTTGTGTACCTGTCCGAGGGAGGCCGCGGCCAGCGGTTCGGGCTCGAACTCCGAGAACACCTCCTCGGGCGGACCCCCCAGCTCGGCGATGAGGGATTGTCGGACGGTCTCCCACGGATCCGGCGGGACCTGGCTGTGCAGCTGCGCCAACTCGCTCATGTACGCAGGCGGCAGGAGATCGGGGCGGGTCGAGAGCATCTGACCCAGCTTGACGAACGTCACCCCGCCCTCGGTGAGCGCCGTACGCAGCGCGACAGCGGTGCCGGGTCGGTTCAGGCGGTCCACGGCTGAACGGGACCGACCGAGGTAGCCGATGAGTCCCTGGCGGGCGGCGATGGCGAAGATCTGCCGGAACCGGCGGGCGCGCCGGAACCAGCCGGGCATCCCGCGCACGAACTCGATCGGACCCGGCAGGCTCCCCGTGGGCACGAGGATCTCGGTCACGACCAGGATGCTGATCTCGAACGCGATGACCCAGGCGACGAAGAGCACCGAGATGGCGACCGTGCTCCAGATGTGTTCCGAGGCGGACGGGTCGTCGATACCCGTGTGTTCGAGTGTGGTGAGCAGAAGGGGGTTGGCGACGAGGGCGACGATGAACGAGAACACGAAGATCCGCGGCCACCCCACGGGCCCGCCCATCAGCCGCCGGACGGTCCAGGCGACCAGGACCGTGTTGATGACGACGGAGATGACGATGAACAAGGTCTGCACGCCTTCACTGTAGGGTCGCCGCCCCTGCTGGGAGGGGCGCTGCGGCAGATGCGCCCGGGCGGGCCCGCCGGCACTACCGTGGCTGCCATGATCTGGGTCTTCGTGTGTGCAGTGCTGGTCGTCGTGTTGGTCGGCGGTGCGGTGTTGCCGCGTCGAGCGGGGCAGCCGCGCGAGGGTTTCCCGTGGTTCTGGGTCGCGTTTCCGGTGGCCGCGCTCCTGGTGGCTGCCTCCATCGCCATGGGACTGTCCTGGGCCGGGGTGTCCGGCGCGGGGACGATGGTCGTGCACCACGCGAGTTACGAGCCCATCGGGCAGTTCTTGAGCAACGAGCAGTTCAACCAGATGTACCTGCGTTGGCAGGTGCTCTCGGTGGCGCGGTGGGTCCTGCCGATCGTCGCCGTGGCCACCGTCGGCC
>NZ_JBSHMJ010000127.1:0-1929 GCF_053645265.1 Dietzia sp. NPDC055343
CGGGCACGCCCTGCTCGCGCCCGAGGTGACCCGCCGGGTGATCGAGAAGATGACCGCCTCGCCCACGGCGGCCGGGAGTGACGGTATGGCGGATGCAGCCGGAGATACAGGGCCGACCGGTGCCGCTGCGAGTGGCGGCGGTACGGGTCACGGCGTCGTCGTCGGATCTTCTTCCCGCGCCGCAGGCAGCGGCACCTCCCTCGCCCTCGACGCGCTGACCACGCGCGAACGCCAGGTCCTGCGCCACGTCGCACGAGGGCTGTCCAACGCGGAGATCGCCGCCGAACTCGTGGTGGGCGAGGCGACCGTCAAGTCGCACGTCTCGGCGTGCCTGTCCAAGCTGCACCTTCGCGATCGTGTGCAGGCCGTGGTCCTGGCGTACGAGGCCGGACTCGTCCGGCCAGGTGATTGAAGCTCTAGGCCCTGCTATGGCACAGCAGTCGCTTCCCGAGGAGTTCCTCGACCCCGACCGCATCGCGCTGGCCCGGACCCGTCGAGGAATGACCAAGTCCGATCTCGCCAGAGCGCTCGGGCTCACGCCACGCAGCATCACGCGGTACGAGTCCGACGGGGCGCCAGTCTCCGCGGCGCCGCGACTGGCGGATGCGCTGCAGTTCCCTGCCCCGTTCTTCTCAGCGGCTCCGACCGCGCAGATCGAGGCCGCCGGGGTGAATTTCCGGGCCGCGCGACGGGCCGGAGCACGGCAACGGGCCGCGGCGATCGCCGCAGGCGCGGTCGGGATCGAAGTCGACCAGTGGATCAGCGCACGATTCGACCTGCCCACGGTTTTCGTTCCCCAGCGACTCGAGGAAGACCCGGCTTTGGCAGCGCGCGTTCTCCGCGCCAATTGGTCGCTGGGATCGAAGCCTCTCCCGAATGCAGTGCAACTCGTCGAGTCCCATGGCGTGCGCGTGTACACGCTTCCGCCGATCGCAGAGGAAGTCGACGCGTTCTCCTGCTGGCACCGGGACGTTCCCTACATTTTTCTCTCGCGACGCCGCTCCCCGGAGCGGATGCGGTTCGACGTCGCCCATGAGCTCGGGCACCTCGTCATGCACGCCACAGGCTCGGGCGACGAGGCGACCCAGGAACGTCAGGCCGACCAATTCGCGAGTGAGTTTCTGATGCCGCGCGACGCTCTGTCTTCGCAGATACGTTGCAACCCCTCCACCACGGAGATCCTCGATGCCCGCTCGAAACTGAAGGTGTCGGCGATGGCGCTGACCCGGGCCGTCCATGCGGCAGGTCGAATGAGCGACTGGCATTACCGCCAGCTGAACATCGACCTCTCCGGGCGCGGGTATCGGTCGAGCGAACCCGGGGGGATGACCGCACACGAGATGTCCCGGGTGTTTCCCCAGGTCCTCGGTGCGGTCAAAGCCAGAGACATCGCACACGATCTCCGGCTACCGCTGGAAGAAGTCCGCGCGCTCACCTTCGGGGTCGAGCTGCACGCTGCGCACGCCGTAATGAATCCGGTCGCCGCCCATACCGCCACCGCGACAACACGCTCTCTACGACTGGTCTGAACCCAGGACGATCGACGTCGTGGTTGCCCGCCCCGCGACGCGATCTCGTCGCGGGCGGGCGGACGGTCTCGTCGTCGTCAAGTATCTCTCCTCCTCAAGGAGGAGACGAGTCCCGCTGCGCTGCACCGATTTCCCCCTCACGGCTGATCCGCTTCGCCGCGCCGCGCCATAACGTCATGGGTGTCATCAGGACAATCGGCCGGACCCCGCGAAGGGCGGCGGCCCAGGGAGGGACACCATGCTCCGCATCGACGGACTGACCAGACGCTTCGGCGACACGGTGGCCGTGAACGACGTCGAATTCGTGGTTCCACGTGGAACCATGACCGGCTTCGTGGGCGGCAACGGCGCCGGCAAGACCACCACCATGCGCATGATCATGGGCGTCCTGCAGCCCACC
>NZ_JBSHMJ010000128.1:0-1890 GCF_053645265.1 Dietzia sp. NPDC055343
CAACAGCCCTGGCCATCATGACGCTACAGGGGGATTCCGCGAGCGCGCACGGGCACCCGCGATCGGTAGTCGATCGACGGGCGGCCACGTACGGTCGGCGGCCATGGTCTCCCTACGAGCTCGAATGGTGATGGCGTCGCTGCGTGCGCGCCGAAGCAAACGGTTCTACGCGGATCCCTCATCCATGCGACATTCACTGCCCCAGGCGCAGGACCCCCGCAAGACAGTGCCCCGCGCGTCGTCCTGCAAGGGCCTGAACGTGCGCACCGACCAGGTCGCGGGGGTCGGCGTCCACGTGTTCACCCCCGAGCACGCCGCACAGCGCTCCGGCACCCGGATCCTCCACCTTCACGGCGGGGCGTTCGTCTCCGAGCCCGACAACCACCACTGGGATTTCGTCCGCGACGTCGTGCTGAGTACCGGCGCCGAGGTGGTGTTCCCGATCTACCCGCTCGCCCCGTCGGTCGGGCACGAGAAGATCCGCGACTGCGCGATGTCCGTCTACGAGCACTACCTGTCCGATCACCCGGGCCACCGATTCGTGTTCGGCGACTCCGCCGGGGGCGCGCTCACCGTGTACCTCACCGAGACCCTGCGGGAGCGTGGCGACGGGCTGCCCACCGCGCTCGCGCTGCTCTCGCCGTGGCTGGACATGGAGGTCTCCGACCCGCGCTCCGAGGAGATCGACGCCGCGGACCCGGAGCTGGACATCGACGGGCTGCGGCAGGCCGGCGAGTGGTACGCCGACGGCGACGACCCCAACGCCCCGGAAATCAGTCCCGTCTACGCGGACTACACCGACTTTCCTCCGATGATCGTGTTCACGGGGACCCGCGACATCCTCAATCCCGACGCCCGCCGGGTCCGCGACGCCGCGCGGAAATGCGGCGTGCGCGTGGACTTCCACGAGTACCCCGGCATGTTCCACAACTGGACCATGCAGCCCATCCCGGAGGGCCGCCGCGCCCGCCGACAGCTGTACGAGTTTCTCGACCAGATGGAGGTAAAGCAATGATCGTGCGCACCACCGACGAGATCACCGGGACCGATCGTCAGGTCAGCGGTGACACGTGGACGTCCAAGCGGATCATCCTGTCGGACGACAACGTGGGTTTCTCGTTCCACGAGACCACGGTGCAGGCCGGCACCGAGACGCCGCTGCACTACCCCGACTACATCGAGGCCGTCTGGCTGATCGAGGGGCACGGCGAGCTGATCAACCGCGAGGACGGCACGACGCACCCACTGGCCCCGGGCACCATGTACCTGCTCGACGGCCACGAGCGGCACACGATCGTCGCGCACGACCAGCTCCGCATGTACTGCGTGTTCAACCCTGCGACGCCGCCGGGCAGCGACTGACACGAGCGGCCTGTCACGCGTAGCCGGTCACTCGTCGCCGGTCATCCCAGGCCGCCGTACAGCGGCAGTCCGTGGCCCGAGCGCCGCGGCTCCGCTGCGATCCGCCATAACGTGACCACCCAGGCCACCAGCGCGAGTACCGTCGGCACGATCATCTCGACCATCACCGGCGTCACGTCGCCGCGGCCTTCGACATCAGACGCGCGGCCATCTCGCGGCCATCGGTCAGTAGCGACGTGCCGTAGATCCGACGGTGCGCGAAGGCCCCTTCCAGGAGGAGGAAGAGGTGCCTGGCCAGCATCCGGTGATCGTCCTCGGGCGGCGTGTCCTCGCGGACGAGTTCGACGAGCCGGTCGTAGATCGCCTGCTTGTGGTAGCGGATGACCTCGTGGGCGGGATGATCGTCCGGCAGTTCGGCGGCGGCATTGAGGAACGCGTCGCCGCGTCGGCTGTTCCCGGGATCGGCCGCGTAGACGTCGAAGAAGGCCAGAACCCGGGGACTCTCCGCGCGCTCGACCTCCTCCTCGA
>NZ_JBSHMJ010000129.1:0-1852 GCF_053645265.1 Dietzia sp. NPDC055343
GGCCTTCCTCACCGGCATGGCGGGCTGGGGCACGCTCGTCGGCGTGGTCGAGGACGGGCGCGCGGTGGCGGGCTGGGTGGACCAGCCGATCCTGGGTGAGACGTTCTCGGCGGTGGGTGGCCGCGCCGTCGTGCGTCGTCCGGCCGCTGACGGCGATTCGGTGCAGATCACGGACCTGCGGACGTCGGGTTGCACGGAGCTGTCCGAGGCGATCCTGTACACGACGCATCCGTCGATGTTCGGTGACAGCGGCGTGCGGCGCGACCGCTACGACGAACTCGGCCGCCGCGTCCGCCTCCAGCGCTTCGGCGGCGACTGCTACGCCTACTGCATGCTCGCCGCCGGCCGGGTGGACCTGGTCGTGGAGTCCGACCTCAACTCCTACGACATCGTGGCGCTGATCCCGATCATCGAGGCCGCGGGCGGGGTGATCACCGGCCCGGACGGCCGGCAGCCGCTGGTGGGCGGCACGGTGGTCGCGGCCGCGACGCCCGAGCTGGCCGAGCAGGCGTGGGCGGTGCTGCAGCCGTAGCGAATCCCGCTGTCAGGCAGAGTGGGCGGAGAGCACCCGACGAAGCTCTCAGAATTCGAGTGCCAGTTCGTGAGCGGCTAGCTGGTAGTCGCCGAGAAACTGGCGTGCTCAATATAGCCGAACGCATGGCCACCCACATCTCTAACGATTAGAGTTACTCGGTCAAAGGACAAGTGAAGGGTGTAAAAAGGTGGCAAAGCGGGGCTTCTTCGCCGAGTTAAATCACCAGATGAAGCAGGCGGAGAAGCGCCGTCTGCAGCAGGAAGCTGCCGCTGTGCGAGCGCACAATGCCGCGGTGCGGGAGCAGGAGCGCGCGCGAAGAGTGGCCGAGCGGGCACGAGCTACAGCTAATCGGGCCCATGCGGCTGAGTTGAAGGCGACAGAGCGCGAAGCAAAGCGTCTCTATGTAGAAGCGCGAGAGACCGAGGCTTCGGCCTTGAACTCTCAGCTCGAAGTAGTCTACGACCAAATTGACACCCTTTTGAGCGCTACATTGGAAATCGACGACTATGTTGACCTCGAATCGCTGAGATCAGTTCCGCAGCATCCTCCGTTTTCGCCGGGACCGCTACAGACACCTATCCCCGAAGTTCAACCTGCACGCATGCTGCCTCCGCCGGTCTACAAAGAGCCAGAGCCGCCGAAGGGTCTCGGTGGCATGTTCGGCGGGAAGAAGAAGTACGTTGAAGCGGTGGAAGCGTCTCGCCGCGGGTTTTCCCAGCGCATGCAAGCGCATGCTGAATACGTCGAGAACGAAAAACGGAACTTCCGCGAGGCTGTGGACGCCAGAAACCTTGCAGAAGCACGGAGGCGCCAACAGTTCGCAGCTGCTAAGGACCACTACGAACAGGAGTGTTCCGAGCGCGAAGAGTCCGCTCGACAGGCGAATGCAAAACTGGATGAGCTCATCAACAATCTGGCCTTCGATGTTCCACAAGCCATCGAAGACTATGTTGGAATCGTCTTGGCGAACTCTGTTTACCCAGAGTGCTTCCCTGTTGATTATGCGTACTCGTTTGATCTCGAGTCGCGCGAACTTTTCTTGAAGGTATTTTGTCCGGAACCTTCATCAATTCCGGCGGTAAAGGAATATCGGTACGTTAAGTCGCGCGATGAGATCACGACGACTGCGCTCTCGCAGAAGGCGCAACGAGACAGGTATGCGTCCGCCATCAATGAAACCGCGGTCAGAACACTACACGAAATCTTCGAGGCGGATCGAGCGGCCAAGATAATATCGATCGCGCTGACGGTGGTGGTTAAGCATGTCTCTCCTAGTACTGGTCTCCAAGAAGAGGTGCCGCTCGTTCAGGTGGGTGT
>NZ_JBSHMJ010000130.1:0-1848 GCF_053645265.1 Dietzia sp. NPDC055343
GGGGGAGTCGGAGGCGGTGGGCCGCAGCAGTGCGCGGCCCGCTCTGACGGTTCCGCGCATCATCGACTCGAGCACCGCCGCACCGGTGAACGGCAGCAGGTCGCGGTCGAGTGCCCGATCGAGGACTCGGCGTTGCCAGACGAGCAGGGCGCCGACGACCAGGATGAGCGCGGTGAGCCCGAGTTCGAGCGTGAACCCGTGCCACAGGGACAGGTGCGGGCTGTAGTCGAGGTCCGCCTCCCCGAATCCGGCCGGTAGCGCCCTGTACTGGGCGAAGCCGCGCTCGACGGGTGCCCACCCGAAGGGCCCTGCGGCGGCCCGGGCTATCGCGGCCATGGGGGCGTCGAGGATGCCCACACCCAGCGCCAGCGGCAGGCCGATGACGGCAGGCAGTGCGGCCGGCAGCCACAGTCGCACCGGGGCCTCGTGGACGCCGGCGACGTCCGGGACGGCCGGACGATCAGTGCCGGCGGTGACCTGGGGATCACGCGCGTACGAGCCGAGGAACCCGCCCATGACGATGCGGGCGCAGTAGAGGAAGGTGAGGATCGCGCCGACAACGGCCGCGGTCAGCAGTACGGTCACGGCGACGGAGTTGCCTCCGGCGACCTCGCCGAACGCCGTGAGCATCGACTCCTTGGACACGAATCCCAGGGTGGGCGGGATGCCGGCCATGGCCGCCGCCCCTAGGACGGTGGCCCCGAAAGTCCACGGCATGCGCCGCCAGATCGGGCCGAGGTCGCGGATGTCGCGCGACCCGGCCTCGTGGTCCACCACGCCGACCAGCATGAACAGACCCGACTTGAACAGCGCGTGCGCGAGCGTGTGCAGGGCGGCGGCGGCGAGCGCGGCCTGGGTGCCGATGCCGATCGTGGCGACTATCCAGCCCAGTTGGCTCACCGTCGAGTACGCCATGAGCTGCTTGAGGTCGGTCTTCTGCAACGCGAACACCGCCGCCAGGACGGCGGTTCCCATGCCGACGATCACGAGCAGCGCGTTCCACACCGCCACGTCGTGGAAGATCGGAGAGAAGCGGATGAGCAGGAAGATGCCGGCCTTCACCACGGCCGCAGCGTGCAGGTACGCGCTGACCGGCGTGATGGCGGCCATCGCGTCCGGCAGCCAGAAGTGGAACGGGAACTGCGCCGACTTGGTGAACGCGGCTACGGCCACCGCCACGGCGACCGCCGCGGTGAATCCCGGGTCGGTGGCCCACACCTCGTGGCCGAGCACCTGCGAGATCGACGTGGTGCCGGTGCGCAGCCAGATAGCCACCACCGCCGCCAGCAGCACGAGCCCACCGACGATCGTCACGACCAGCGTGCGCAGCGCGGACGAGTACGCCTTGCGTCCGGAGTTTGCGATGAGCGCGAACGACGCCAGCGACGTGAGTTCCCAACAGACGAAGAGCAGGATCAGCGAGTCGGTGAGCACCAGCCCCAGCATCGACACCGTGAACAGCGTCATGAGCTGGTAGAAGCCGTAGTGCTGTGCCCCGCCTCGCGCCTCGCCCCGCGGCCTGCCGGGGAGGTACGCCGTGGAGTAGATCAGCACGATCGCGCCGATCACCAACGCCAGCATCGCGAAGAACAGCCCGGTGGGGTCCGCGAACAGATCCAGTGTCCAGTCCCGCGCCGGCACCCAGGGGATCCGCACGACCTCGGTGGGGATGTCCGCCAGGGCCAGCGAGAGTGGGGAGAGCAGCGCGAAGGCGCCAAGCAGGTAGAGGATCGCGAGGGGCCACCCGGCACCCCGCCCGAGCCAACGGGTCAGTGGCCACGCCAGCAGTGCGGCGAGTCCGGCCGCGGCGATTGCGAGGACGGGGCTCATGGCTCCTTCCTGCGGCGG
>NZ_JBSHMJ010000131.1:0-1840 GCF_053645265.1 Dietzia sp. NPDC055343
GCGGCCGAAACGGATGCCGAGACGGCGACAGTCGCTGCCGGGCCATGCATCGACGCCAGCATGCTCATCAGTCCGATGCTCTTCAGCCCGGCTGGCTCCTCGGCCGCCTTCCCGAGTGCGGCAGCAGCTGCTTCGTCCTGGGCATCGATCATCCCGCCGGCTGCGGCGAACAGCACCGACATCGCCTCGACCTGAGTCACGAATCCGTTCAGCAGAGTGCGTAGATCCTCGCCCGCGAATAGCGAATACACAGTCCCGATCTGGCGCGCTGTGTCGAATGACTCAGCTGCAGGAGATTGGGAATCGTACTTTTCGGCCATCGTTGACTGTTCGACAGCGCGGGTGAACGTTCTGCACGCACGCACACACGATTCCGCGACGCCTGGTTCGAGATGAACACTCATGTGAAATCCCCCTCTGGGAGGTGCTCGACGATGGGCAGAACTGCCTCGTCGAGGGCCTTACACGGCTTCACATAACGTTCGCCGTTGAACTCCCGAAAGACGCTGAACAAGCTGAGTTGTACCCATATCGTTCCTCGGCTGGTGAACAACATCTGCGTACATCCGCGTTCGGCAGAGTCAGTGTTGTCTAGCGCACGAAGCCCAGTCCGGTCGGTAATCTTCGTGTGAGGATTCACGATCGTAAAAGAGGGATCTTGCAGGTAGTCACTACGCGACTTCCAAGTAGAAAGAACGGTGAGATCGACTTCTTCGCTTGCCCAACCGCACACCATCAATGAGCCTGGATCGTGTCGTGTGTAGAGGTCGATCTTTTCTGCGGGCCCACCGAGGGCCTCTTCAATCGCCTCCACCGGGATTTCGGCGCACGGGTCGAAGAGGTCGGGCCGTTCCTCGAGGGGCAGGTCCCACGGATTGACGGGCGTCTCGGGTGACGGGCTCGTCGTCGTCACATCCTCGGCGTCAGACACGCACCCGGACAGCACCATGACGGCGGCGACCAGCACCGCGCCTACACCTCTACTCATTCCCACAACCAGTACGACGGCCCGGCTCGGCGGACGGTTCCCGCGATCACAAGAAAGTTCCGGCGTACCCCGCCGACGCCGACGGCCGAAGCCAGCGCCGACGCCGACGCCGGCCCGACGTGCGACCTATCGCCGCACAATCACGACACGCGCCCCCACCTCGCGCACGTCGAACAGCCCGGGGTCATCGAACTGGCCCGGGTTGAACACGATCTCCTCGCGGGTGTTGTTGTGCTGGAGCGGCATCTGGTTGATCACCGCGGGGAACACCCACCGCTCGGGGCTTTCGCGATCCAGGACCAACACATCGGGGGCGCGGAATTCGCTCGCGTCGAACTCAGCGGCCAGGTCCGCGGCCGATCGGGTCGTCGCCCACTCGCGGATCTCGTCGGTGCGCTCCTCGTACCGCCCGGCGGGGGTCGCATACGCCTGGGCAGGAGCCTGGAATGTGAAGAACGGCCGGTACGAGTACAGCGTGGGGTCAGAGGTCAGCAGCACCAGGTCGGAGGGCTCGCGGTCGGACGTCATGTCGTCGATCGCCGTCAGGACGGCCGTGGGTACGCCGGGGGTGTTGCGTGCGACCTCCGCGAACTCGGCGTCCTCCTCGGACACGTGCTGCACCATCTGGACGGCGGCGAGCCCCGTCACCACGACCACGGCCGCGAGCACCTTGCTATGAGGCAACCCCGGGACCACCGCGACGGCCCACCGGCTCAGCGCGAGCGCCCCCACCACCCCGGCGAGGGCCAGGACCAGCGTGAGGGCGGGGATCATGCGGAAGGGCAACAGCGTGCTGCCGGCGACGGCCCGCAGCCCGGAGAGCAGGAACCAGCCGAACACGGCCACCGTGAT
>NZ_JBSHMJ010000132.1:0-1835 GCF_053645265.1 Dietzia sp. NPDC055343
GCCGCGGTCGCGGCGATCGACGCGATGCGGGGCGGCGCCGGCCCGGGCCCCGGTGGCCACATCATCAACATCGCATCGCTCGCCGGCATCTCGGCTGTTCCCGGTGAGGCCGTGTACGCGGCGTCCAAGCACGCGGTGATGGGATTCTCCAGCAGTACCGTGGCCGATCTGCGGCTGGCCGGGGTGAAGAACATCGACATCTCGTGCGTGTGCCCGGACGGCATCTGGACGCCGATGCTCTACGACAAGCTCGAGGATCCGCAGGCGGCACTGTCTTTCTCCGGTGTGCTGCTCCAGCCCGAGGACGTGGTGAAGGCGGTCGGCAAGGTGCTCGACAAGCCGCGGCCCGTCACGGCGATCCCGCATTGGCGCGGGGCGATCGCCCGGCTGGGCGCGGCGTTCCCGCGACTCGGCTCATCGGCGCTGCCGCTGCTCGCCGCGCAGGGCCGGCGGGTGCAGAAGAAGCTGCTGCGCACGAACGGGCCCGCCCGGCGATGACCTTGACGACCCGCGACGCCGTCACCACCCACCGCTCCCCCAGCCCGACGGCGCGGTTCCTCTACTGGGGCTCCCGCGCGACGCTGCGGCACGTGTACCGGGCGTGGCCGTTGACCGAGTCCGGCATCCGTGGCCTGGGCGCCGTCGAGCGGGGTTTCGCCCGGCTGCCCCAGGCTCCGGGTGTCGCAGTGGAGTCGGGTTCGCTCGGCGGTGTCCCGGTGGTCACCACGACACCGCGGTCGGGTGCTGCCGGCTCCGACGTGTCGGTGCTCTACCTCCACGGCGGGGCGTTCGTGTTCTGCGGTCCGGGCACGCACGCCCGGCTGTGCTCGAGTCTCGCCGTCCACCTCGACGCCCCGGTCCACGCGGTGCGGTACCGCAAGCTTCCCGAGGTGGACCTGGCTTCGCTGATCGACGAGGTCTACGCCGCCTACCGCTGCCTCGCCGAGCAACTGCCCGACGATCATCGGATCGTGGTGGCCGGGGATTCGGCCGGTGGGTTCCTCGCCGCCAAGATCTGCGAACTGGCAGCGCTCGACGGCGTGCGGGCGCCTGCCGCGATGGCGGGGTACTCGCCGTTGTTCGATCTCGATCGCGAGGTCCGCGACGGCTCGTGGTTCACCCGCGATGCCTACCAGCCGGCGAGGACCGTGCAGCGCGCCCAGGCCCTGTGGTCGCGCGGGCCGGCCGACATCCGGGGCGCGCGGTCCATGCTCGACGTGGACCCGGAGGCCTTTCCGCCCACGTTCATCACACTGGCTGCAGGCGAGCTCGTCGAGGGGGGTGCGCTCGCGTTGACTGAACGCCTCCACGCTGCCGGGCGCACGGTCGAGACGCACCGCTGGCACACGGCCGTCCACGCCTTCCCCGTGCTCGACGGGCTGGCACCGGAGAGCCGGAGAGCGCGCGAACTGACGGTGGAGTTCCTCCGGAAGGTGCTGGCGTAGACCGCGACCTCCTCGACGTCATCACGGCCTGAGAGTCCCTCCGAAAGCAGCTCGCCGAGTGGTCTCACCGACTCACGTTCGCCCAGCACACGCGCTGCGGAAACCCGGATCTCCGACCAATCGTCACGGGGATTCGGTCGCGCGGGCCTACGCTCGACCAGCGGACGACCCCGTTTGCCGGAAGGAGCCCGACGATGCCCGAATGGCTGGCGGCCGGCGGTGCCGGACTTCTCGCCGGCGGCGCACTCCTCCTCGGGAGCGCGATCGCCTGGCTCGTGGCAGTGCCCGCGCGCGTGGTCGCCGTGGTGATGGCCTTCGGCTCGGGCGTGCTGATCTCCGCGGTGGCGTTCGAGCTCGTGGAGGAGGCGATGGACCAGGGCGGCCTGGCCG
>NZ_JBSHMJ010000133.1:0-1806 GCF_053645265.1 Dietzia sp. NPDC055343
GCGCTGCCCGAGGCGCCGGAGCTGCCGTGGCGCTGGCTCACCGCGGAGGAGTTGGACCGCTACGAGACCGAGTACGTCCGCACCGGGTTCGCCGGCCCGCTGCAGTGGTACCGGGCGATGGACGTGTCGTGGTACGCCCGCAAGGAGTTCGAGCGCCAGACCAACCCCGTGCCGTACTACTTCGTCTACTCGGAGCACGATCCCGACCTCGAGGGCTTCCACGGCCGCGAGCCGCTTAAGAAGCTCGACCGATATCACGACGACGTCCGCCAGGTCCGCAGCGTGCCCCGGGCCGGCCACCTCATGCATCTCGAGGCCACCGAGGACACCCACCGCGAGATCCTGGCCTGCCTCGACGACATCGCAGTGACCATCTCGGCGTGATCGTCGAGGCCGCCCCTCGCCGCGGCTGCAAGACACGGGCGCGCGGTTGCACGACGCTCGTTGCGGTTCAGACCCGGCCTTTCGCGCCGATTGTCGTGCAGGTGATGGGGGATGTCTTGCAACCGCTGCAGGGATTGGCGGTGTCAGGCGCGCGGGCGGTTTTGAGCGCGGGTGTATGCGTTCGTGATGTGACGCATCGCCTCGTCAGGCTTCATGTCCTTGACGATCCGCACGACCTGCCACCCGAGATCGGTCAGCCTGGCGGTGATGCGTAGGTCCCGCCGCCACTGGTCCTCGTCACCGTGGTGCCTGCCGTCGTAGAAGATCGCGACCTTGGCAGAAGCGTAGGCGAGGTCGGCGATCGTGATCCGCTCACCGGTGGGCTCGAAGATCTCGAGTTGAGAAGTCGGCCGGGGGAGCGGCGACCGTTCGATGCGGAGTCGCAGCAATGTCTCCTGCGGGGACTGCGCACCGGCGTCACATGCGTCCAAGAGTCGCGCGATCGTCGATGCACCATGCAGGCCATGCATGCGTCCCGCGGCCGCGGCGACGGCGTCGAGCGAAGTGCCGGTGGTGAAGCAGAGCGAATCGATCACGCAGATACGCAGGTCCTCCCCGCGGATCCATCTGGCCGTATCCACGGCTGTGCGAGCAGGGGTGGTGACGCGTAGCCCTCCGATCTGGCAGATGTCCTCGTCAGGCACCGGGCGGCGAAGTGAACGCTTCCGGATCCCGCGCGGAGGCCGCGGTTCGGCTGCGGTGAACACATCGATTCCGCCAAGTACTCTTTCTCTGGCGTACGACGTTTCGCCGTGGAGATAGGCGGCAGCCCATCCTCCGATGATCGCGTCCGACGGAGCCCAGATGCCGGCTGCCCGGATGATGTCCCAGCTGGTCAGCGGCTCGCCCTTAGCGACGTAGACACCGGGGAAGATCGCGTGGAACCCGGCTCGGAGTGCGTAGCGGGTGACGAGTCCGGCGGCCAGGGCATCGGCGCCTGCGAACGGTTTGCCGGTCGTCACCGCGTCCGCCAATGACGCGGGGACCGGGACGGGTGGGCGGGTGTCGCTGACCCAGCGAGTGCGTGCCATGAGGCAATCGTGAATGGCGGCGACGTCTCGGAACAGGCAGAAAGCGGCCACTGTGGATGGAGTCGACGACCATCCACAGGGGCCGCGGTTCGCCTTATCCCGCGCTCCCAAGCCGGTCCCGCCCACAACAACCCCGCGGTTGCAAGACATCACCCCGCAGCTGCAAGACCAGCGGTGCGAAAAACAGCTCAGTAATCGCACTAGATGTCTTGCAATCGCGGGGTGATGTCTTGCAACCGGGGAACTGTCAGTCGGTCAGGCCGTACTTCGCGCCGAAGTTGGAAATGGACTCGAGCTTCTGCTCGGTGGAGCAGTCGAAGCCGTGTCCCTC
>NZ_JBSHMJ010000134.1:0-1804 GCF_053645265.1 Dietzia sp. NPDC055343
GGAGCCGCCGCGGGGTTGGGAACTTTGGTTGCACGAGCCGGAGGCGGTGGCAGATTCGACGGACCGAAGCGTTCAACTCAATAACGTCTCCGATGAACTTACTGAATCAAACACTGCTTCTAGCGAGTCTACGGCGGAACTCGCTGGCCTCGACAGGTCTGCGCTGATTGAGTTAGCGGGAGAGCTTCAGAAGGAAGTCGGCGAACTCAGAGAGCAAACGAATAGGTCGGTTGTCGAGATGGGCGACGACGAAGTTCTTTTGAATGCAGGCATCTACAACTACCGTCACCCGCTTGATGACGCAGCCGAGTACCGGGAGCGTCTAGACGAACTTAGCGGACGCATATCGGAGCTTGCTCGGTCAGGTAGCGCGGTCTTTGCGTCGGATCAATTCACGCTGGATGGCTCATTGGCTAAGGGGCGACGAATGACGCAAGATTTTGCCATTCTTCTACTCCGGGCATACAATGCCGAAGCTGAAAACTGTGTTCGTTCGATGCGAAAGGGCAACTCGGCGCGGGCGACGGCAAGGCTTGATCGAGCGGTGAATTCCATCGAGAAGCTTGGCGCTCTCATGGAGTTAAGAATCAACCCAGAGTACCACGCTCTACGCGTCGTAGAACTCGAGCTCACTGCTGATTTTCAGATGAAGAAGGAAGAGGAGCGCCAGCGAGCAAGAGAGGAGCGCGAGGAACTCCGACAGCAACGCCGAGTCGAAGCCGAACTGGCAGCTGAGAGAGAGCGCCTTGATAAAGAACGATCGCATTACGCCGCGGCGATTGCGGCCCTTGCTTCCCAGGGCGGTCCGGGAGAAGCGGAAGAGCTCCGAGCGCGGCTCATGGAGATCGACGAAGCAATCGCAGCGAATGATTTCAGGGCCGCGAATATCCGGGCTGGGTACGTCTATGTGATTTCTAACGTTGGCGCATTCGGTCCGGGAATCGTGAAAATTGGAATGACCCGACGTCTTGAGCCGCGGGATCGTGTGAGGGAACTTGGTGATGCCTCCGTTCCCTTCGTGTATGACACCCACGCCTTGTTTTTCTCGGAAGACGCTGTCTCGCTCGAAAACGAGCTGCACAAGAAGTTCGCGGACCGAAGAGTCAATCACGTCAACCAGCGGCGTGAGTTCTTCTTCGCATCCCCCAGTGAGGTTCGTGAGGCCCTCACCGAGAAAGTCGGCGGACTTCTTGAGTTCAATGAGGAGCCGGATGCATTAGAGTATCTCCAATCGCGCAGTCTTTGGCCGCCCGATCTCTGAGGTTCGGTGTCGCGCAGCCCGCGTGCGTGTTGGCCGCGTGCCGAGTGTGTCTTGAACGTCGCTCCATCGTTCCGGACCGGATGCGACGCGCGTCAACACCGGATAGAACCACTTCATGGAGCGGAGATCCCGGGGTGATGCTTCCCCCGACACCAGGTCAGGACCCGGCAAGCGCAGGCTGGGCACCATCTCCACGGCGATCCCCGCCCGGATGGATCGCCTGCCCTGGGCGGGCATCCACTGGAAAGTCATCCTGGGCCTGGGGACGGTGTGGATCCTCGACGGCCTCGAGGTCACGCTCATCGGCTCGCTGGCCGCGCGGCTGGTCGAACCGGGCAGCGGCCTGCCCATCACGGAGGGGCAGATCGGTCTCGCGGCGTCGATCTACATCCTCGGCGCCTGTCTGGGCGCACTGTTCTTCGGGCGGCTGACCGACCGCTGGGGCCGCAAGAAGCTCTTCATGCTCACGCTGGTCGTGTACTGCATCGCCACGTTCTCCACGGCGTTCTCGGTCGAACCCTGGATGTTCTTCCTCTGCAGATT
>NZ_JBSHMJ010000135.1:0-1801 GCF_053645265.1 Dietzia sp. NPDC055343
CACCACACCCGAGAAGCAGGTAGATACCCCATGCACGGAACAGTGCGTGCCCCCGACGGTGCCGGAATCCCCGGTATCGTCGTCACCGACGGCCGCGCCTCGGTCACCACCGACGCCGACGGCCGCTACGACCTCCCCGGCGACGGGAGATTCGTCTCCGTCCGCCGCCCCGCCGGCGTCACCGCCGAACCGTGGTGGCACCGCGTCGCCACGGACGAGACCGGCTCCGCCGGTGCCCCCGCCTCCCCGACCGACCCCGGCGCACCCGCAGCTCAGTCAGCACCCACCGACTTCCTCCTGACCCCGACCCCGCAGACGCTGCCGTACGAGTTCGTCCACCTCACCGACACCCACCTCAGCGACCCGAGCGCCCCCAGCACCCCGCGCCGGGCGGCCTCCCTCTACCCGGAGGGCTCCTCGGCCGACCAGTTCGCGACCCTGCTCGCCGAGCTGCCCAGTCTCGCCCCCGACGCCCAGGCCGTGTTCCTCACCGGCGATCTGGTCGATGAGGGCACCGCCACCGAATACGAGTCCCTGCTGCGGGTCCTGGCCTCCAGCGCGCGGCCGGTCCACGCGATCGCCGGCAACCACGACCACATGAACGGCATCCACGACTCCGTGGTCTCGCCGAACGGCTACCTCACCAACACCGGCGACCCGGCCCTGTACGAGCAGTTCATGGGTCCGCGCTGGTACAGCTTCGACGTGCCCGGCCTCCACGTGGTGGCCATGGACTGGCACACCCACGAGCTCGGGATCGACTCCGCTCTCCAGGAGGAGTGGCTGCGCGGGGACCTGGCCCTGGTCCCGGATGAGATGCCGTGGATCCTGCTGTTCCACGACCAGCCGAGCGCCGCCGTTCTGGACGCCGCGCCGCGCCCGCCGCTGGCCACCTTCTCCGGCCACTGGCACACCTCCCGCGTGGTCCGCATCGACGGGACGCTGCACGTCAACACCCCGCCGACGTTCTTCGCCGGGCTCGACTACACCCCGCCGATGCTCCGCCGCGTCATCTGGGACGGGCAGCAGGTCGCGGTGAACTCCGTCGTCGTCGCCCCCGACACCGCCCGCCCCGTGCCGACGGTGAGCGCCACGGCCACCGTCGTGGGCTCCGGACGCCCCGGCCCCTGGGGACCCGCGCGGTGGGTCACCCCCCTGGCCGGCGCCGCGGTGCGGCAGGGCGTGGGGATCGACGACGACGACATCGTGGTGGGCTCGCAACTCGAGGACGCGGCCGCCGGGTCCGTCGACCTGATCGACCGCTCGACCGGCGAGATCCGCTGGTCGGTCACCACCGCGGCCGCGGTCAAGAGCACCCCCGCGATCGGTGGCGACCTCGTAGTGGTCGCGGACGTCACCGGCGCGGTCCACGCCCTCTCCCGCGGCACCGGCCACCCGGTCTGGACGAGCCCGTCCTCCGATCCGTACCGCCGCTTCGCCTGGGGCGCGCCGGTGATCGCCTCCGACCGCGTCGTGGTGGGCGACCAGGCCGACCTGCGCTGCCTGGACCTGGCCACCGGCGAGGTGCTGTGGCGGCGCACCGACATCGCGCCGCACCACAACCTGTGCAACCATTCCGCGCCGCTGATCGTGGGCGACCTCGTGGTGGTGGGCTTCTGGCCTAGTCCCGATCACCCGCTGGGGATCGACCTGGCCACCGGCCGTGACCGCTGGAACGCCCCCGGGCCGGACGCCGCGGCGCCCGCGGATTCCGCCGCGGTCAAGCGTCTTCTGGTGATGGGCACCGGCGCCCACGACGAGGCCACCGGCGCTGCGATCCTGCCGGCCCACGGCCTCACGC
>NZ_JBSHMJ010000136.1:0-1783 GCF_053645265.1 Dietzia sp. NPDC055343
GCTGGCTCCACTTCTACAACCACCACCGACACCACTCTGCGATTGGCGGCGTACCCTTCGACCGACTCAACAACGTCCCTGGACATCACACCTAGTCATCATCACAGCGCAGTGGATCACCGTGCGTCACCGCTCCGCACAATGATCCGCCCTTCTGCGAAAAGCCGCTACAACGGGTATTGGACGCTTGTTTTTACAAAGATTCTGCGAAGGTCGAACCGAGGGACTGTAGCCAGTTCTGCGCATCAGTAGCGTCGGCGTTAGCTGGGCGCCTCCAGCGACGACTCGGAGAAGAAGGGAGCACATCGATGTCTCACATCACTTCAATGATCGAAACCCACCCCAACGACGCTTCCGGCATAGACGTACAGAAGCTTGCCGACTGCATCGCCGCGTGTCTCGAATGCGCACAGACTTGCACCTCGTGCGCTGACGCCTGCCTGGCCGAAGGGATGGTCGCAGACCTACGGAACTGCATTCGCCTCAACCTTGACTGCGCCGATCTCTGCGCAACCACTGGCAAAATCCTCAGCCGTCGCACCGGGCAGAACCTCGCCACGGTCAAGACCACGCTCAAGGCATGCCGGACAGCATGCGCAGAATGTGCCACCGAGTGTAAGAAGCACGAGGACATGCACGTGCATTGTCGCGTCTGCGCCGAAGCCTGCCGCAAATGCGAACAGGCCTGCACCGACCTCCTGTCCGCGATCAGCTAACGATCCATGCCCGGCCTGGTCGGTCGTACGACAATCGACCAGGCTGGGCCACCCGCCGATATCCAGGTCTTATGCAAAGCAGGGGCCTTCGGCAGGCCAACCCTGAAAAGAAAGGAACCGCCGTTCCCTCACGGGCGACGACGGCTCCAAGAACCCGGTCTATGCCGGGAATATGTTCCCAAGTGTAGCGTCTGGCCAGTGTTCGAACAACCTACGCTGACGCAGCAGGCCGCCCTCATAGCCGTCACTGCTGGTTCTCGTCTCAAACCGTTCCGCCGGACGTACGGAGGCCACGAGCGTCCGGCCTTCGCGCTGTACCTCCTCGATGCCCAGCTGGCATCGCAGATCCACAGCCATCTTCGCATCGTCGAGGTCACGCTACGACAGCAGATGCACATGGCCTTATCGGATGCGTACGGTGATCGCTGGTTTGATAACGCCACCGGTGCCGGTCTATCTCAGGATGCGCAAAAAAGAGTGCGGGAGGCACACGAGCTTCTGCGCCCACGACGGCAAGCTCAGAGTTTTCAGCCGTCTCCGGACAAGATGGTGGCAGCCATGATGCTCGGCTTTTGGACGTCGCTACTGCGAGCTCCGCACGATGTCGATCACGAGACAACCTTGTGGGGTCCCGCCCTAGAAAGCTGTTTCAATGGTGCACGCCAACCCACCACACCGGCATGGACGATGACCGATGCGCAGAAGGTATGTCAGCGACTGAACTGGGCACGGAACCGCGTCAATCACTGCGAAAGCGTGGTGTTCGGGTTCCCCCAGCCTGGACAGGTTCAAGGGGTACAACTTCGCCACAGCCCAGCAAGCATCGTTGAAGACTGCCGGACCCTCGTTGGCCGCTTCTCTAGCGAAGTAGAAGAATGGATGCGAGCTTCGAATACGCTAGATCAAATCATCAATGACCCCGCTGCTCAAAAGGCGCTCGCTTACAGCGCAAGCCAGCCTAAGAGACAGATTATGTCAAGCCCCGGGTTTTGTAGAGGGTGGTTATCTGGCGTCGACGAGGTCGTCGACGGGTTCGGGTGACGGTTCGACCGCCGCGTGCTGTGCTT
>NZ_JBSHMJ010000137.1:0-1767 GCF_053645265.1 Dietzia sp. NPDC055343
GACGGGGCCTACGTCTGTGATCGTGGGTCGATCAGGCCTTGTCGGCGTCGTCGGCGTGGGTCGTGTCCTCGGACACGGCCTCCGCGGTCTCGACGGCGGTCTCGACCTCGGCCTCGTCAGCTGCCTCGACCTGGTCGGCGACCGGGCTGTTGGCCTCCGCCTCGGCGGTCACGACGTCGGCGGACTCCTCGGCCGGCTTCTCCGAGGCCTTCTTCGAGGCGGCGGCGCGGGTGGCGCGCGAGGCCTCGGCGGAGGCGAGCTCCTCGGTCACGAGCGCGATCATCGCCATGGGCGCGTTGTCGCCCTTGCGGTTCTCGAGCTTGATGATCCGGGTGTAGCCACCGTCACGGTTCTCGACCCGGGGGCCGATCTCGGCGAACAGCTTGTGCAGCACGTCCTTGTCGCGGATGACCTTGGCCGCCTCGCGGCGGTCGGCCAGCGTGCCACGACGAGCCTTGGTGATCAGCTTCTCCGCGTAGGGACGCAGCAGCTTCGCCTTGGTCTCGGTGGTGCGGATGGCATCATGCTCGAACAGCTGGGTGGCCAGATTCGAGAGGATGAGCCGCTGGTGGGCGGCGGATCCGCCGAGGCGGGCGCCCTTCTTGGGCTTGGGCATCAGATTCTCCTAGGAATTTGTGTGCCGAGCGCTCGTCAGAGCTGCTCGGTCTCGGCGTAATCCTCGCCGCCCTCGTCGGTCCAGGTCCCGGTCTCGGCGTCGTAGCCGGCAACCGAGGCGGGATCGAATCCGGGAGGCGCGTCCTTGAGCGAGAGGCCGAGCTCGACGAGCTTGACCTTGACCTCGTCGATCGACTTCTGACCGAAGTTGCGGATGTCGAGCAGATCCGACTCGCTGCGCGCGACGAGCTCGCCCACGGTGTGGACGCCCTCACGCTTGAGGCAGTTGTAGGACCGCACCGACAGATCCAGGTCGTCGATGGGCATGCCGTAGGCGGCGATGTGATCGGCCTCTGCCGGGCTGGGCCCGATCTCGATGCCTTCCGCCTCCTCGTTGAGCTCACGGGCCAGCCCGAACAGCTCCACGAGGGTCTTACCGGCGGACGCCAGGGCGTCACGAGCGGTCATCGAGTTCTTGGTCTCGACGTCCAGGACCAGACGGTCGAAGTCCGTGCGCTGGTGCACACGGGTCGCCTCGACCTTGTAGGTCACCTTCAGGACCGGCGAGTAGATCGAGTCGACCGGAATACGGCCGATCTCGTGACCCGCGTCCTTGTTCAGCCCGGCGGGGACGTAACCACGACCCCGCTCGACGACGAGCTCGATCTCCAGACGCCCCTTCTCGTTGAGAGTGGCGATGTGCAGGTCCGGGTTGTGCACCTCGACGCCGGCGGGGGGAACGATGTCACCAGCGGTGACGACGCCCGGTCCCTGCTTCTTGAGGTACATCGTGACCGGCTCGTCCTCGACGGACGAGACGACCAGGCCCTTGAGGTTCAGGATGATGTCGGTGACATCCTCCTTCACGCCCGGCACGGTGGTGAACTCGTGCAGGACACCCTCGATGCGGATACTGGTGACGGCCGCGCCCGGGATGGACGACAGCAGCGTACGACGCAGCGAGTTGCCGATGGTGTAGCCGAAGCCCGGCTCGAGAGGCTCGAGCACAAAGCGCGACCGGTTCTCGGAGATGACCTCTTCGGTCAGGGTGGGCCGCTGGGAGATGAGCATGTGCTACCTCTTTCGATTCTCGGCGCCCGCTATTTGACGCCGTGGGAACCCACCGTCGCCGGGCGGGCTGCGTTACGCGGC
>NZ_JBSHMJ010000138.1:0-1694 GCF_053645265.1 Dietzia sp. NPDC055343
GAGATGTCGCACTGATTCATGTTGTTGCCCGGCGAGCTGGTGGCCTTCTGCCCTACCTGCGTCTTGGTGTAACAGCTCTTGTGCGCGGTGGGGGATAGCCAACCAAAGCCGCCTGGAACCCAGTGTGGTGGCTGGTTCCCAGCGCCGGTTTGCAGGCAATTTCCCGCCGGCGTCGTGATGATCGTTTGTTCAACCCCGGCCGGGAATCCGTTGACTGCGTAGCGATTGAACTCGCAGAGTGTGAGAATGAGCGGCAAAGCCGCGGTGCCGCCGATCGGAGCGCCCCAGCTCGCGCTGGCGCGGACATTGATCTCGGACTCATCGACTCCCAGGACCGGCGCGAACCAGTGCTTCCGTACCGCGGAATTCTCCACGGTGACGCGCCCGGTTGTCGCGGTGGGAACCGTCGGCAGCGTGGCAACGGCGTTGCCCGAGTTACTGTTCGCCGTGGCAAGAGTCTGCGCCGTCATCCGGGGCGAGCCGCAGGTATCACGGGCACAGTCCTGGGCGATCGCGAGTGCGGCGGCATCCGCGCCGGTCTGGAGCTGCTGCTTCTCGGCGTGCATCGCTGCGACGTCGATGGAGATAGCAGCGAACCCCAGGAGAGGAACCATCAGGATCGCGATGATGACCGCGGCGGCGCCTCGATCGTCACTTAACCGAAGCATCGCATGGTCCCCTTACCGGTGAGGGTGAGGTCGTCGATTGGTAGGAAGCCCGAGACCGGCGAGAACGGATAACTGATGGTCACCGACGCCATGCCGGGAGCGGCGGCATCGGAGGAACAGGTGGTGGGGGTGACGCTGATCATCGCGTCGGTGAGGGGGAGACCATGAGCGGAGGCCTTGACCGTCGAGCGCGCGGCTGTGGCGTTGTCTTGCAGTGCCATCACACGCACGCCGTCGCGCGCCGCATTGGAGAGCGTCGTCTGCACGTGAAACGCCCTGCCGAATTCCATGATGCCCAGGACGAGCAACAACAGGATCGGCAGGAGGATCGCGAACTCGACGGCCGTGGCCCCGCGCTCACGTGAGGGCGTGAGCATTGCGGCGCCTGAGGGGTTAGAGGGGTAGGGACGAAGGGAGGAGAAGGCTTTTCGAAGCCAGCTCCGGCGCAGGAGGCCTGCTAAGGGCTGCGCCGGAGCTGACCGGTCGGACTATCAGTTGGGCCGAGCCCCGCTCGGGAGACGGCCGGCGATGTTGTTGAACATCGTCTGGAGGTTGTCACCCAGGAGGGTGACGCCTGCAATGATCACCACGGCAATGAGCCCGACCATTAGTCCGTACTCCACGGCCGTAGCGCCGCGATCCTTACGGTTGTCCAGACGCTCGGAGAAGAAGGCCTGCACGGTGGCCATGGCGAAGTAAAGCTGGTTCATGATGAACCCTTTCTTGCGAGGGAATGAGCCGAGGCGGCTCGAGGGGAGGGGTTGCGCCTCGCCCTTTCTGAGTTGGCGCTGAGAAGAGTATGCAGCGCCGGTCACGCAAGTGCAAGCCTTTGGAAAACTATCTGTAACGAACATCACTCCGTGAGCGATGTGTACGCGTGTACAGACCTTGTGCAGGTGAGACAGCACGTGGCACAAGAGATTTCCGTCTGAGGGCGGACCGCGCCGGGGCCATCTAGTGGGACGCGAGTCCGACTGTCAGCCGGACGAACGTACGACTCTCCGGCAGTTTGAGGTAAGGCTTCCT
>NZ_JBSHMJ010000139.1:0-1692 GCF_053645265.1 Dietzia sp. NPDC055343
GTGAGTGTGTGCGTCCTGTCAGACGACTGGAACGGCCCCTACGTTCACCTCGACGGCACCGCGGAGATCGTCGACCTTCCCGAGGCGGTCGAACCGCTGGTCGAGTACTTCCGCAGCGTCGCCGGTGAACACAGTGACTGGGATGAGTACCGCGAGGCGATGGTCCGCCAGGGCAAGAGCCTCATCCGCGTGACGATCGACGACTGGGGTCCGGTCGCCACGGGCGGTTTTCCGCCTCCGACGGGATAGGCGGGGCGCGGACCCAGAATCACGTCGCTCGGCTCGCGGACGAGTGAGGTCTCCTACCATGTGCGCATGACGAGGACCTCCGCGCCGGCTCGCCCACGATGGCTTCAGCTCGTCGCGGGCCTCGTCGTCGGTGTGGTGGCAGCCGCCGTGGCGTTTGTCGTCGTCGGCGTGGTCAGGGACGACCCGGTCGACGGCGTCACCACCGCATACCGATTGAGCGACGAGGACGCGCTCGCGCCCGGGCAGGTCTCGCTGATCACCGTCAGGGATGTTCGCCAACCCACGTCGATACCCGGGCTCGCGGCGCCGACGGGCGATCGCTACGTCACGCTCGTCGTGGCGATGGAGAGGGACGGCGCTGATGCTCAGCAATGGTCCACGCTCGACGATATGAGTCTCTCCCTCTATGCCACCGATGGATCCGGCGAGCGCGAAGAACTCCTCCCGGCCGAGGGCAGTCGGAGCCTGCTCGACGGCGTCGGCGGCCGGCTGCGCGGAGCCGACCCGTACTGGATCCGGCTCGAGTACGCGCCGCCGTCAGGCGACGTCGCCGATTACGAGGTGGACCTCCGGGTCGATGGCGAAGAGTACTCGTTCACCGTTCGCCCGGAGGAGCCAGCATGAGTGACACCGCCTCACCGGCGCTGCCCCCGACCGCCTCGCGCGCAGCGTTCTGGATCACCGCGGTCGTCACGTTCGTCGTGGTGCTCAGCGTGCTCGTCCTGTGGCCGCGCGGGGCCGCCACGGGCGAGGAGATCGCGGGAGACGAGGTGGTCGTCGACCTGCGTGAGGGCGTCACCGCCGGCGTCATTCCCGCCATTCGCGACCTGGGATGGCGGGCGCAGTACGCGACACGGCCGTACGAGATCGGCCTGCGTATGACGATCGACAACACGTCCGATGAGCTCTTTCCCCGCTGGTACCGCGTCACCGTGTTCGAGGCGGAAAACCTCGTGGACGGTGAGGACCTCCCGAGGCGCATGACCGATTCGTTGCAGACTTCGCATGTTGATCCCGGCGGGCAGGCTGCCACGGACTTCACCTTCGAGTACCACGACGCCTGCGGGGAGTTAATAGCCCGGATCACCTCCGTGCCATCGCTCGAGGAGGAGGACGAACGCTCCAGCGTCGACGTTCCTTTCACGGTCGGAGATGACCAGTGTCTCGCGGCGCGCTGATGAGGCTGGTCGTCATCCCGCAACATCATCCCGCAGGATGATTCGGAGCGCGTTCGGGCCGAACTACAGTGACGGGCATGGGTGCCGCCACGACTCCGCCTGCGCAGCCGAGCGGCCGCGTCGAACGCGTTCTGGCGTTCCTGGAACGGCACCCCTGGATCACAGACGCTCTCTTCGTGGCGATCCCGTTGAGCCTGCTGACGTTTGCTGCCAGCCGCGACTCCTTCTACGGGCAGAACCCGCTCCTGCCGGGCTGGATCGAGCT
>NZ_JBSHMJ010000140.1:0-1642 GCF_053645265.1 Dietzia sp. NPDC055343
CCTGAGTTGGACCTCGTTAGTGCCCCGCGGCGATGGCTGTGAGGATGGCTTGGGAGTCGTCGTCGAGCGGGGTGCGAGCGGTGAGCTCGTGTCCGTCGACGTCGATGACCACGGTGTGGATCCGGCGCAGTGTCCGCACGATCTTCTTGATCGACGACCCGGTGCGATTTTGCAGGTGGCGGGCGATCGCTAGGGCGGCGAAGACGATGGTCAGGTGCGCTTCGATCGAGTCGCGGGTGCGGTGGAAGATCGGCCGCGCCTTCAGGTCAGACTTGGCCATGCGAAAGGACTGCTCGACCTTCCACAGGTCGTGATACGCCGCCACGACGGCATGGCCGTCCATCACGGACGAGTCGATGTTGGTGACGTAGCCCTTGTAGCCGGCCGACTGCCGCGCCCGCTCGATCGACGCCTCGTCCAGGGCGACGGTTTGGCCAGTGACCTTGACGAACCGCTGCTTCTTGAGCGGTTCTGACCGGTCAGCGACCCGCTGCGCGCGGTCGATCTGCGCGTTGAGCGTGCGGCGATCCCGCTGAGCACGCTGCCACTTGTAGTGCCACACCACCCTCCGGTCGCGCCGATCCCGTCCCTGCCCCATCGGGCGGATCAACTCCACGACCTCGCCGTCGTCGATGGCGTTGCCACGCCGCCCGAAGTGGTCCTCCAGCTCCTTCGGTGCCTTGGAGGTGCGGGAGGCGACGATGAACGACAGTCCGGCGTCCTCGAGCGCGTTGAGGTTGGCCGCTGAGAGCATCCCGGCATCGGCGACCACGACCATGTCGCTGATCTCGTGGCGCTGCTGGAAGGCGGTGATGACCGGAATGAGCGTCTTGGTCTCAGCTCTATTGCCCTCGAAGACGTGAATATCCAGCGGGAACCCGTCCCTGGCCACCAGCAGACCTACGGTGATCTGCGGGTCCACGCGGCGTTCCTTGCTCATGCCCACCTTGCGCAGGCTGTCTTCTTTCTCGGCCTCGAAGTACAGCGTGGTCAGGTCGTACAGCACCACGGCGACGCCCGGGCCGCCGGCGGAGGTGACGTGCTCCCAGCACGCGGTTGCCAGCACGGTGCGGTAGTCACGCTCGACGCAGCGAGCAAGCGCCCTCTTGATGCTCGACAAGTGCGGAGCATCAACGCCGATGTCGTCCAGGACGCGAGGTGTATCAAGTTTGCTGGTCGGCTCGACCAGCCGGGCGCACACCAGCGCCTTGAACGTCTCATCGGCCACGGCATCGAAGCCAAGGGCGTCGAAGGTGCTAGTCAACGTCTGCCACAGCAGTTCACTGGAGTGCCGGCGCACCATCGCATCCCCGCCGGAACGGACCTGCGCTTCCGGCTCCAAGCCCAGTTCCAGCGGCTGCTGGCCGGCGGTGATCTTGCCCCTTGCCACCGCGATCAACGCAGCCAGCTCGCCCTCGGTGTGCGCGGACCCAATGTGTTCCAAGATCTTCCGCTGACCGCGGATCTTCTCCACGATCTGCACCGCCGTCGCTCCCGACGACGTCTTCACCTTCCGCACGAACGGGCTCACACCCACAAACTACAGCCCGGCTAGTGCCCCGAATCCCTTACCCGAAGTCCGCTGACCAGCAGCGATGAATGCCGCTGGCCCCGAAACCCCATCAAGAGGTCCAACTCAGGT
>NZ_JBSHMJ010000141.1:0-1640 GCF_053645265.1 Dietzia sp. NPDC055343
GGCTGGTTCCTGCCGGTCGTCACCGTGCTGGGTGTCGCCGCCGCGATCGTGGCCGCGTTCATCGGCAGTGGCGCACTGGGCGGCACCCCGATCAACGAGGCCGCAGGCGGCGCGCTGTCCGCCGACGCCACACCGATCGCCCCGGCGGGCACGGCGTTCAGCATCTGGAGCGTCATCTACCTGGGTCTGGCCGCCTACGCGATCTGGCAGCTCACCCCCACCGCCCGGCGCTCTCCGCGGCAGGAGGCGGTCAGACCGTGGGCGTTGGCTTCCGCGGTGTTCGACGCGCTCTGGATCTGGACCGTTCAGCTCGGCTGGCTGGCGGTGTCCGTCCTGGTGATCGTGGTGTTGCTGGCCGTGATCATCCGCCTGATGTTCCTCCTCGGCGCGCCGCGGACCGGCGGGGTCATCGAGAAAGTAGTGACCGACTGGACGTTCGGGCTCTACCTGGGCTGGGTGTCTGTGGCGTTCCTGGCCAACACCTACGCCTGGCTCGCCGACGCCGGGATCGACATCTTCACGCGAATCCAACTCGGGGTGGTGGGCATCGTGGTGGCCGCCGGGATAGGCATCGCAACCGCTTTGCTCAGCGGCGGGCTGATCGCTCCGGCCCTGGCCACGAGCTGGGGCCTGGCCTGGGTATCGGTCGGACGCACCGAGGGGGCCTTCGAATCGCCGGAGCTGGTGTGGACCGCCGTACTCGCGGTGATCGTGGTGCTGTTCATCGCTCTCGCCGCGAACGTGACAGCGCGCTCGCGCTCGAGCGCATAGCCGCAGCAGCGCCCGTAACCGCGACCCGGCCGGGTAACCCCGCTCAGGCCGCCCCCAGTGAGGCCACCCCGCCGGAGCGCACCGCGAAGTAGGCGGCCCCCAGCGCCGCGCCGATCACCATGGCCGGGCCGAAGGCGATCCCGCTCTTGGCGCCCACCCGCCGCGCGGCCAGCAGCACCAGCGCAACGGCCGCGTTGATGACGAATGCGGCCAGCGTGCCCGCCATGACGGCAGGCCAGCCCAGCCAGCCGAGGAACGCGCCCAGCAGCCCGGACAATTTTACGTCGCCCAGCCCCATTCCGGAGGGGTTGATCAGCGCCAGGATGAAGTAGAAGGCCAGCAGCGCGGCGGCAGCGGCGGCGGCCCGGCCGAGCGAGCCCCACTCGTTCGAGACCGCGGCCGCCAGGAGCAGCCCGCCGAACACCACCGGATACATCGGCAACACGATCTTGTCCGGCAGCCGGAAGACGGCCAGGTCGATCGTCACCAGCAGCGCGCAGGCCACGGACAGCGCGGCGAATGTCACGAGATCAGCCCAGCCACGTGCGAGGTAGGCGGCCCCGAAGCCGCCGCCGCCCGCGAGCACGACGTGCAGCCCGATACGTAGCCAGCGCGAGTCGGAGTCGGCGAGGCCACGCATCCACCGGCCGAGCACGGCCGCGGCCACCGCGCACACGAGCCCGGTCGCGGCGGCGATCACGAACAGCACGACGGCACCCGGCGCAGGAAGTGAAGGACTACGGGGAGGTGATGAGAACGCACGGTCAGGAGAACGCCTCCATCATGTTGATCACGGTCGGTCCGAGCAGCACGATGAACAGTACGGGCAGGATGCACACCAGGAGGGGGAAGATCACCTTCACCGGCAC
>NZ_JBSHMJ010000142.1:0-1640 GCF_053645265.1 Dietzia sp. NPDC055343
GGCGATGAGCGGGAGCTGGTGGTTCTGGGCTGTGCTCGCGATCTTCTTTCTGTCCGTCGCCGCCTTTGGGGGCACGTTCGGGCTGTATACACGGCGGATTCAACTGGTCGTCGCAACACTCCAGGTAATGGAGGTGGATTGTGGGTAGGCCAGCAGCATGGATGCAGGAAATCACGGGAAGGTCGGCGTTGAAGTCGCCGGGCCGGCCTTCGCACCGTCGTGAGGTGGAGCGGTTGTTCTGGAATGAGATCGCGACCGGGGTCAGTAGCGAACAGGCCGCCGCGGCGGTCGGCGTGTCGAGTGCGGTTGGTTCCCGGTGGTTCCGCCATCGTGGTGGGATGCCGCTTCACCTGGCCACGGATGTGTCCTCCCGATATTTGTCTTTCTTCGAGCGCGAAGAGATCGCGGTCATGGTCGCCGAGGGTAAGGGGGTACGCGAAATCGCCCGCACGCTGAATCGTGCGCCGTCGACGATCTCTCGCGAGCTGCGTCGCAATGCTGCGACCCGCGGTGGCAAGCTCGAGTATCGGGCCTCGGTTGCGCAGTGGAAGTCGGAGATCTTCGCCGCCCGCCCGAAGGAGGCGAAGCTGGTTGGAAACGATCCTCTGCGTGAGTATGTCCAGGACCGACTGGCCGGCAAGATCACCGACAGTGGCGGCGCTCCGATCGACGGGCCGGAGGAAGCAAAATGGGCGGGGCGCAACAAGCCGCACCGTGGTGATCGCCGCTGGGTCAACGGCTGGAGCCCTGAGCAAATCAGCAACCGCCTGAAGGTCGACTTCCCGGATGATGAGTCCATGCGCATCTCCCACGAGGCCATCTACCAGGCGCTTTACATACAGGGGCGAGGTGCGCTCAAGCGTGAGCTCGTCACCTGCCTGCGCACGGGTCGGGCCCTGCGGGTACCGCGCGAGCGCACTCGTTCCGCGGCGTGGGCGCACGTCAGCGACAAGGTCCTCATCAGCGAGCGCCCAGCCGAGGCCGAGGACCGGGCTGTGCCCGGGCACTGGGAGGGCGATCTGATCATCGGTCTCAACCGCTCCGCGATCGGCACGCTCGTCGAACGCACTACCCGGTTCACCATGCTCGTTCACTTGCCCCGCGAAGAGGGCTATGGGCAATCGCCACCGGTCAAGAACGGGCCGGCATTGTCTGGTTACGGAGCCGAGAGCATGTCGCGGGCGCTGGCCAGGACGATCACAGATCTGCCCGAACACCTGCTGCGGTCGCTGACGTGGGACCGTGGCAAGGAGCTGTCAGCGCACGCGCAATTCACTATCGAGACCGGTCTGCCGGTGTTCTTCGCCGACCCCCGCAGCCCATGGCAGCGCGGTTCAAACGAGAACACCAACGGATTGCTGCGCCAGTACTTCCCCAAGGGCACCGACCTATCCCGCTGGACCGCACAGGACCTCGCCGCCATCGCGCACACCCTCAACACGCGGCCACGAAAGACTCTCGGATGGCGAACTCCCGCCGAAGCTCTGGACGAGCATCTACAGTCACTACAAACGTCAAGTGTTGCGACGGCCGATTGAATCCGCCCACGGCTGCTCGATCGTTATGGGCAGGCATTCGCGTCGACGATCACCGCGGGCGCGGCGATCGCCCTCGGGGTGGGTATCGCCGCGGAAGTTCAC
>NZ_JBSHMJ010000143.1:0-1634 GCF_053645265.1 Dietzia sp. NPDC055343
AGCGCTGACCACCACGTCCGCGCGGCACATCTCGTCCCACGGGTCGGCGACCCATCTGCCGCCGGGTCCACCGAGCGACACCCAGTCGACCTCCGTCAGCTGGGCGCGGACCGCGTCCCAACGGGGGTCCGCGGCGTCGCCGCCGGAGCCGCGCAGGTGCAGCACCCGGGGACGGCCCCGCCCGCGAGCAACGGAGCGCGCGTCTGCCGGATCCCGTCCCGCGAATCGGGAGACCCCGCCCACCGGGACGAGGGGTCGGTCCGCGCCCGCGGGCACGGGAGCGCCTGCCGAGCGCGGCCAGCCCGCGACCAGGGCCGAACACACGCCGTGGGCCAGGGCGTGCGGGGCGTCGACGCGACGGCCGGGCAGAACCGTGGCGACGACGGGGGTGCCGGTGAGCCGGGCGGCCAGGGTGACCTCGACGGAGATGTCGGTCCACAGCAGCGCCGGCTCGGTGCGGTCGATCCATTCGGCGAGAAGAGCCATGCGGCGGCGCAGCCCCGGCTGGTGCACCGGCGCCCAGTGCAGGCGGCCCCCGGCGGTCGGGTCGATTCCCGTGGCGGATCCGTCGTGGTCCAGCGGCAACGGCAGTATCTGCACGCGATCCGGGTCGGGGTTCGTGCCGGGGGCGACCGGCGCGGAGGTGAGGATGGTGACCTCGTCACGGAGTTCGGCCGCCACCGCCAGGGCCCGCTGCAGGTGGCCGCTGCCATGGTGGTGGGCGTAGATACCTATCACGGGGCCGCCCCCACAGGCAGTCCGCGCAACCGGGCCTCGAGGGAGTCGATGCGGGCGTCGTGGGAGAAGGCCGCGGCCGCCGCCCGGGCGGTCGCTGTGCGGTCCATGGTCAGCGCAGCGGGGATGCCCGCGGCCAGCGCGGACGCCGGGTCCGGGCCCGGTTTGACCAGTACCACCCCGGGCTGCCCGCTGAGGATCTCGCGGGTACCACCGCGGGCCAGCGCGACGACCGGGGTGCCGCAGGCCAGTGCCTCGACGGAGGTGAGCCCGAACGGCTCCTCCCAGCAGGGGGTCACGAGCGCAACCGACGCCCCGGCCACCAGCGGGACCAACGCGTCCCGGCCGAGCGGTCCGTGGAAGCGGACGGCCTCGCCGGCCGCGCGCAGTCGGGGGGCCAGGACTCTGTTCATGTAGTCGCGGTCGCCGACGCGGCCCGCGATATCGAGCTGCAGGCCTGCCCGGCGGGCCGCCTCCACGGCCAGGTGCGGCCCCTTCTCGGGCACGATCCGCCCCATCCACACCGCTCGGTGCGGACCGGTGGGCGCGGGGCGGGGCGACCAGATACGTATGTCGACGCCGTTGGGCAGGACCTCGGCGCCGTGCGGGATCTGCCACGCGCTCAGCACCGAGCGGCTCACCGCCAGGACCTGCCCGGTCGCGGACCCGAGCCGGTCGAACGCCTCCTGCATCGCACCCAGGGGCGGGCAGTGCAGCGTCGTGATCACGGACGCGGGCATATCGGCGGCCCGCACGAGCGGGACGTGACTGAGGCTGTGGTTGAGGATCACGTCGAACGTGGACCCGGCCAGGTGGTCCATCAGGCGGTCGAACTCGGCGGCGTCGGCCTCGTAGCCGCCGGGCGGGTAGAAGCTGTCGCCGAAGCCGATGGCCGTGGC
>NZ_JBSHMJ010000144.1:0-1618 GCF_053645265.1 Dietzia sp. NPDC055343
GTGGCCTCGTCTGCCTGCTCGGCGGCGCGCTTCCACGCCGCCGCCCACACCGAGGCCACCATCGCCGACATCGGCTCAGACAAGTCCGGGGCCTCGGGAACCTCGCCTGCTGCGCCCGTGGCGTGCTCGCGCATCCACGCCGCTACCTCGCCGATCCGCATCCCCGCCTGTTTCTGCACCGCCCGCACGGTGACCTTGTCCCCCCGCGCGACGAGTACGCCGTAGGCGTGAGCGATCTTCTCCGACGACGACATGGCAGCCCTTCCAGATTCAGTATTCGGTAACCGGTAACCGGTAACCGGTAACGCGATCTGTTACCAACGTTACCACAGGCGCCGAACCGAAGCATCCCCGTCGCGCCAGTGCGCAGCAAACCGGCCGGAACCTCGCCGTCGGAGCACCCCTGCCAACCAACGAGGAACAAGGCGGGTCCCGGGCCACCGCGGCCCGCGCCACACAAGCCTGTCGCGCCCGAGTGAGACAATGGACTACGTGCTGATCGCCTATGTCGACGAGTCCTACGACCAGGACCTCTATTACATCGGGGCAGCAATCGCCGACTACGACCAATGGGAGCAACTCCACCAGCTCTACACGCAGATCGCCGAGCGAACCGCCACGAAACACGGCACCGATCCCACGGCTGAGTTCCATGGACACGAGATCATGGGCGGCGCAGGACAGTGGGCCAACCTTCGCGGCAAACACCGCGAAGCAGCTGGCCTCTACAGTGCCGTCCTACGGGCAGCACAACACGCGGGCGTGCGGTACCTCTTCGAAGGGGTGGACGTCAGACGCCTCAACGCCCGATATCGGTACCCGCAACAGCCCCACACCGTAGTGTTCCGCCACCTGCTCGAGCAGATCGACACTTACACTGCCCAACACGGCGCCGGAGAGCAGGCGATCGTCATCGCCGACGAGATCGCCACCAGCGCCCAACACCAGGACCAGTTCAGCGCCTACCAAGACTTCGGCACCGGCGGATACCGGCCAAGCCGACTTCAGCACATCTCCGCGCCCATCAACTTCGCCGACTCACGGCACACCCCCGGCCTACAGGCCGTCGACATGGCCGTCTACATCCACCGCCGAGCCCAGGCGGTGCACAATCAGCACCCCCGAGCTCAAGCAGTCACCGACAAACTCGCCCACCTGATCTACCAAAACACCCACCGGCAACGCACCTGGGAGCCCTAAATAAAACGAGGGCCCCCTCGCGGGAGCCCTCGGCAGGCAACGTTCCGGTATCCGGCCCGTTGTGCCCCCAGACTACCGCGCCACACCCAATCCACACCAGACCCCGACGAGGCTCACCAGGTGATCCCGCACGCCCTAACGCTCAGCGAAAGCCGCCAAACTCGTATGCGCAGGAACGTGTGGCAGACCTGCTGCTGCGCCTTGGATGCCTAGAGGATCGTGCCGAGCATTACACGGTGCCTGATGCGTGGCGATCGCAGCTCGAGTCAAACTGTGGCCCCAAAACGGGGCTCGACCAGCCATTATGTGAACGCCGATAACTTACGTTATGACAAGTAAAAGGTGTCGAGGTGTCGATTGTGCGAACTCGACACCTCCCCGAATGGCTCGCAGCTCGTTCGAACTCGGGCTGCGCCTG
>NZ_JBSHMJ010000145.1:0-1567 GCF_053645265.1 Dietzia sp. NPDC055343
AGGACGAGCGCGCCTACAACGACGTCCATCTCTGATCTGCCCGCGGGGTAGGTCGCGCGGGGCGCGGGCCGCAGAAAGCCGGCCGGGTGTGCCGCCCGCGCTGCCGGGCCGCGGGGTGCCGGCCGGGCCGGGTCTGCCGCTCGCGCTGTTGTCGCGTGGTCGCAAATCTTGCTGGCGCCAGGGCCTGTCCTGGGAGAATGTGAGCGGGTCAGACCACTCGGCGAAATTCGGTTCGCGCAAGTCGCGCAGTCCGGCCCGGCCCCGGTCGTATTCTTATCCGCGTGGCACACCCGATCATGTTCGACGCCGACGATCCGCTGCTCGCCCGGCTGCGGGGCATCTGCATGGAGTTCCCGGACGCCGCGGAGAAGATCTCCCACGGCCGGGTGGTCTGGTTCACGACCAAGGTGTTCGCGGTCTACGGCGGCAAGGTCAAGGGCGACCACGCCGATCCGTTGCTCGATCGGGCCCTGCTCGTCTGGCGCTGGACCAGGACGAGAGGTTCCACGTGCCCGCCTATTACGGCCCGGCCGGGTGGCTGGCCCTGCCGCTGGACGCAGGCGACGTGGACTGGGATGAGGTGGCCGAGCTGGTCGAGTCCTCGTACCGCCAGACGGCGGGCGTCCGCCGGGTGGCGCGGCTGGACGAATCCCGCTGAAGGGCCCGGCCGCCGCCCGACTTGCCGACCGACCCTGCAGGCCGGGGCCGGCCGGTCAGCCGGGGAACCGCACTAACCGGCGGCGATCTCGTGCGGCCGATAGCGCGGCAGCCGCGACGCCGGCAGGATCGCCAGCGCGCTGATCCCGGCGAGGATCAGCAGCCCCATCTTGAGGGCCCGCAGGCGCTCCTCCTCGTTGAGCTGCACCGCGTAGTCGATCTGCTCGGCGGTGGCGTCGGTCCGGGCCAGCACCTCGTCGAGGTCGTCGTTGGACACGAAGTTCACGCTGTCCAGGTCCACCTGCGCGATGAGCTCAGGCGGCAGCGCCGGGTGCTCGACCACGGCCCTGCCGATGCCGACACTGAGCAGCGCCACGAGCAGCGCGCCGACCACGGCCGTGCCGACCGCGGAGGCGAGGTTCTGGGTGCTGCCGCGGATCGAGCCCACGTCGCCGGCGAGCTCGGCCGGGGCGGAGGTGACGAGGACGTTGAACACGAGCGTCACGAGTGCACCCTGGCCGATACCGAACGCCACCAGCCCGATGATCGTGGGCAGCGTCTCCCAGTTGTTGTTCACCACGAACGACAGCCACACCAGCGCGGCGGTGGCCAGTGTGAATGCGGCGATCCCGATCGTGCGCGGGCTGAACCGCTTGTAGAAGCGCACGATCAACGTCGCGGTGATGAACACGGTGATGTTGAAGGGCATCATCGCCAGCGACGTCTCGAACGGGGTGCGTCCCTGCACCACCTGGATGTAGAGGGGCACGGTGAAGTTCAGGGCCGCCTCGAGCGCCACCACGATGAACATCGCGTACACGGCCGCACGTTCGCGCCCCGAACCGAGAACCGACAGGTCGACCAGCGGGACCTTGCCCTCGCGGATGCGGCGCCTCGTCCACAGGAAGAA
>NZ_JBSHMJ010000146.1:0-1547 GCF_053645265.1 Dietzia sp. NPDC055343
GTCATCACCAGTGCCGCCACGACCAGGCCGTAGATGACGATCGTCGACCCGGCGACCGTGGGAGGGACCCCGAAATCGGAGACCATCCCGCCGATCGAGATCGGTAGCGCGGAGACGTTGAACGACATGACGATCTGGCCGAGGAAGAGCCCGACCATCGGGAGCCAGGACCGGCGTTCCTCCAGCCCCGGCATCGTGGACGTCGTGGTGGTCATGAACGTGTCCTTTCCGCAGCGACGGTCCCGCCGATCCGCGCGTCCGCATCGGAGGCGAAGAGGTTGAGCCCGAGGGCGCGCGAGAGGTAGGCGATCGCTCGCTGGCCGCGCACGCTGTTCCCGGCCGAGTTCAGGCGTGGCGAGAACGCGCCGATCGCGCCCTTGCCCGGGGCGATCGCGACGATCCCACCGGCCACCCCGGACTTGGCGGGGATGCCGATCTCGAACAGCCACTCCCCGGATCTCTCGTACATGCCGCTCGCGGCGAGCATGGCCAACGTGTCCCGGCAGACGTCGGGGGAGACCACCTGCTCGCCGGTCACCGGGTTCGCGCCGCCGTCGGCGAGTGTCGCGCCCATGACCGCCAGATCTTCGGCCGTCACCAGGAGGGCGCACTGCCGGGTGTAGACGTCGACGATCTCCAGCGGGTCGGCGTCGAGCCGACCGTAGCTCTCCAGGAGCCGCGCGATCGCGTTGTTCCGGTGGTTGGTGGCCATCTCCGAGGCGTACACCGTGCCGTCCATGGTCAGCTGACGGCCCGCGAACGCGGACAGGCCGGTCCGGATCAGCTCCCACTGCTCGGCCGGGGTGGCGCCGGGCATCAACGAGGTGGTGGCGATCGCGCCCGCGTTGACCATCGGGTTCATGGGGTGGCCGTCGTTCAGTTCGATCGCCATCACCGAGTTGAAGGGCAGGCCGGTGTTGTTGACGCCCACCCGGTCCTTGACCACCTCGTGCCCGTACTCGCGGCAGACGAGGGCGTAGACGAAGGCCTTGGACACCGACTGGACGGTGAAGGTGTGGGCGCTGTCGCCGACCCTGTGGACCGCGCCGCTGACCTCGCTCACGGCGAGACCGAACAGGCCGGGGTCCGCCCCGGCGAGGACGGGGATGTAGTCCGCGACCGTGCCGTCGTGCAGGTCGCGGTAGCGCTCGTGGGCGGTGACGGTGAGCGATTCGACCTCGTCCCAGCCGGGGAGCCGGCCGGTCGACACGCGTTGCGGGACTCCCGCCGATTCCGATGTGATCATCAATCTCCCGTCGCGGCCCGCAGGCCTGCCGTCCGCCCTGACCGCCTGTAGTAACTCCGACCCGCCAGATTCTGTTGGTGCCAGTATCCGCGCACCAGCAGCGGCAGATCCGGAATCCAGAAATCCTCTCCCACCGGCATGACGCCACCGCGGGCCCCGAGCTCGACATCTGCAGAGACGATGCCGGGCCCCTCCGTGGTCCGCCGGGAGGCCAGGACGGTGCCGTCCGGGTCGACGATCTGCGTGGCCCCCACGAACTCGGTCTCGTACGGGACCGAGAGATCCGAGCCCGGCGCCAGCA
>NZ_JBSHMJ010000147.1:0-1503 GCF_053645265.1 Dietzia sp. NPDC055343
GAGTCCCGCGCGGCCGGGCCGCGGGTCACGTCGAGGAGGGTGTGGTCGGGGTGCATGTTGAGGGCGCTGGCCACGTCGCCGAACTGCACGTCCAGATCCACCAGGACCGTCGACAGCGGCGCCGAGCGGGCCAGGCCCACGGCGAGGTTGGTGGCCACGGTCGTCTTGCCCACGCCGCCCTTGGGGGACAGGACGCTGATGACCCGTCCGCGGGCGTCGGCGTTCCCGCTGATCGCGGGGTCGCGGGGGGCCGGCTGAGCAGAAGCGGAGGCCTGGGCAACCTGCGCGGCGCGGTGGAGCACCCGGCCGAGCTCCTCGAGAGGGGTCGCCGGGTGCACCACGTCGCAGGCGCCGGCCCGAAGCGCGGACAGGGCAAAGGCGTCGGGCTGCTCGCTGAGCAGCACCACGGCCATCCCGGGGCACTCCGCTGACAGGCGGGCCGAGAGCCCGAGCGCCTCGTCCTCGCGGCTGGCGGTGTCGATCACGACCACCAGGGGGATCGGCGCGCCGGGGCCCAGCTGCTGGAACAGCTGCGAGGGGCCGGTGGGGACCTCGAGGCCGCTGATCAGCGCGATCTGCGACTGGATCGCGTCGGCGACGTGGCCGCCGAGGTCCGGGGAGTCGGAGATGAGGAGGAGGCGGTTCATTCGTACACGTTCCCTGGGTCGACGATGCGGATTCCGTCAGCGGGCGCTTCAGGATCGACGATGGAGAGCCAGATAGTTCCGTGCTCAGCCCCGAACACGATGGTCTCGGCAGCGCGGGCAGGGACTGCGAGGGTCACCATGGCACCGCCATCATGGACGGGGGCGGCGGAGGGATCGTCGCTTGCGGAGGTGCTGGCCTCGTCGTCAGTTCCGTTTGAACTCGAGGAGCTGTTGGTCGATGGGTTCAGGCCGCCCTGAACGCGGGTGACCAGGATCTTGTCCAGCACGAGGTGAGTCACAGGGGGCTCAAAATCAAACGAGGCGAAAACGCCGACGAGGTCTCCGGGGGTGATAGTTCCTCCGACTACCCGTGCAGAATCCAGAGGAACGGTGACCTGGTGCAGGCCCTCGGGGACGGGGATGCCTCCGAATTTCTGCATGTCGAGGGGGCTGGCGAAGCGCCCGGCGAGGAGCTGCTCGCCGACCTGGATGTTGGTGGCCGCGACCATTCCTTCCAGCTCGGCCAGCGACCGCACCGGGGCCGGGCCGACCGCGGCGGACGGGATCTCCTCGACCGCGACCAGCGTGGCCAGATCCTCGGCAGGGGTGCCCTGAACGATGGGCGCCGAAGCGACCAGGACCTCGACCGGATCCAGATTGGCCATCGCCCGCTCATCCGCCGCATTGACGTAGGTAATGAGAAGGACGGCGCCGAGGAGGGCCACCAGCCCGGCGGCCAGGCCTGCGATGAGGCGACGACTCATGGGGAACTCGCTAATCGGGTAGTAGGAACACGGCAGCCGCGCCCAGGTTGGGAGCGCCGGGGCCATAGTCGAAGTTGGGGTCGGTGTGGACC
>NZ_JBSHMJ010000148.1:0-1429 GCF_053645265.1 Dietzia sp. NPDC055343
CACCTGGCGCCGCTGCCCGGCACCAACATGGCGCTGATGAACGCGCTCATCCACGAGCTCATCGAGTCCGACGCCGTGGACCGCGACTACGTGGACTCGCACACGGTGGGCTACGACTCGCTGGCCGGGCAGGTCGCCGACTGCACACCCGAGTGGGCCGCCGAGATCTGCGGCGTCCCGGCCGGGCGGATCCGGGAGGCCGCGCGGCTGCTCGCGGGCGCGGAGAAGCTGATGTCGACCGTGCTGCAGGGCTTCTACCAGTCGCATCAGGCCGCGGCGGCGTCGATCCAGGTCAACAACATCCACCTCCTGCGCGGCATGCTGGGCAGGCCCGGCTGCGGCGTGCTGCAGATGAACGGCCAGCCCACGGCGGAGAACACCCGCGAGTGTGGGGCGGACGGTGACCTGGCGGGCTTCCGGAACTGGTCCAACCCCTCGCACATCGACGACCTGGCGTCGGTGTGGAACGTCGACCCGATGGCGATCCCGCACTACACCGCCCCCACGCACGCCATGCAGATGATGCGCTACGTCGAGGACGGCTCGCTGCGCCTGCTGTGGGTGAGCGGGACCAACCCGGCGGTGTCACTGCCCGAGCTGCACCGGATCCGCTCGATCCTGTCGCAGGAGCGGCTCACGCTGGTGGTTCAGGACATCTTCCTCACCGAGACCGCCCAGCTGGCCGACGTCGTGCTGCCCGCCGCTACCTGGGGGGAGAAGACCGGCACGTTCACCAACGTCGACCGCACCGTGCACCTGTCCGAGAAGGCCGTCGAGCCGCCCGGTGAGGCCAAGGCCGACCTGGACATCTTCCTCGACTACGCCCGCCGACTCGATCTGCGCGGCAAGGATGGCAGCCCGCTCGTGCACTGGCACGATCCGGAGTCGGCGTTCGACGCCTGGAAGGAGTGCAGCCGCGGGCGCCTGTGCGACTACACGGGCCTGACCTACGACAAGCTGCGCGGCGAGTCCGGTGTGCAGTGGCCGTGCAACGAGGAGAACCCGGACGGCACCGAACGTCTCTACACCGACGGCCGGTTCTGGGCCCACCCCGACGTGTGCGAGAACTACGGCCGCGACCTGGTCACGGGCGCCCCGAAGAACGCGCAGGAGTACAAGGTGTTCAACCCGGAGGGACGGGCGATGCTCAAGGGCGCGCCGTACCTGCCGGCGCACGAGAGACCCGACGACGACCACCCGCTGCATCTGATCACCGGACGCACCCTCTATCACTTCCACACGCGCACCAAGACGGGCCGGGCACCGGAGCTCGACGCCGCCGCGCCCGAGGTGTGGGTGGAGATCAGCGCGGGCGACGCCGCGGCCGCCGGGCTGACCGCCGGCGACTACGCCGAGATCTCCACCCCGCGCGGCCGCGTCCGTGCGACGGTGCGGATCACCGACATCCGCGACGGGGTGCTGTTCCTGC
>NZ_JBSHMJ010000149.1:0-1406 GCF_053645265.1 Dietzia sp. NPDC055343
CATGATGACGAGAGCGATCGCTGTCAGCACCGAAGCGACCCAAACCGGCGCGAGCAGCCCCAGCCCGGTCGCGAGCCCGAGCGCACCAAGCACGGGCCCCGCTGCAGCTCCGATATTCAATGCTGCGGTTGCGTACGAACCGCCCATCGTTGGCGCACCCGATGCTGCATACAGCACACGCGTGATCAGAGTACTGCCGACGCCGAACGACAGGAATCCCTGAACGAGGACGAGGACGATAAGCGCAACGGGATGAGATGCGACCACTGCCAACACGATCCAGCCTGTCAGCAATAGCGGTCCGCCGACTGCGAGCACGAGGCCAGGTCGTTGATCTGATAGTCGTCCTGCGATCGTGACGCCAAGGAACGATCCGATGCCGAACATCACCAGCGCGACGGACACCCACGCTTCGGCCAAGCCCGCGGTCTCGGTCACGATGGGTGCCAGGAAGGTGAATGCCGCAAAGGTCCCTCCGTTGATCAGCGCTCCGAGTGCCATGGCCAGGATGAGCCGCGGCGTCGCCAACTGGCTGAGCTCGACACGGAGCCTTGGTGAGGTCGCGCTAGTCTCGCTCCGACCAACATTGTTCGTGACGCCACGAATGACTCCAACGGCCGCGGGAATACAGAGGATGGCGATCGCCCAGAACGTCGTTCGCCAGCCCAGCGCTGTGCCGAGCAGTGCCCCGGCGGGGACGCCCACGACGGTTGCGATCGTCGTGCCGGAGAGCAGGATCGACAGTGCACGCCCCTTCTGGTTCGCTGGCACGAGGGTAGTGGCCGTGCTCAGTGCTACGGCGAGGAATCCTGCGTTTGCGAGAGCGCTGAGCACCCGGGTGATGAGCAGGAGAGAGAACACTGGTGTCATCGCTCCGATGACGTGGCTTCCCGCGAACACGAGAAGGCAAACGATCAATGTGAGCCGCGGTGGCCAACGGCGAGCGAATGCCGCCATCACTGGCGCGCCGACGACCATACCGACTGCGAATGCGGAGGTCAGCAGGCCCGCAGTGCCGACCGAGACGTCAAGTTCGGTCGCGATCGCGGGGAGCAATCCCGCGAGCATGAATTCTGAAGTGCCCATGACGAAGACCGCCAGGGCAAGCATGTAAAGGGCAAAAGGCATCGAGTACTCCGAGGTGTGAGATCAAGAAATGGTTCTTCTTGTCACCACGGCCAGCGCCCCGGGTACGCCAGACATACGCCCACACAGATCGTGGGCGTCGTAACTAGTGGTTCAAGGGGCTGGCGGTGTGACCGACAACCCCTGACCTGTCTGATTCGGGACTCGACATGCCCCAAACTCTAACATGCCTTCAATGGCAAGCGGTCTGGACAGATACTTCTTGAATCGGCACGGTGTCATTACGGGCGGGGGCCAGAACAACGTCCCTGGACATCACA
>NZ_JBSHMJ010000150.1:0-1397 GCF_053645265.1 Dietzia sp. NPDC055343
CCTTCCACCTGTTCGGAACCGACGAGCAGAAGGCCACCTACCTGGAGCCGCTCAAGGCCGGCACCATGCGCTCGGCGTACGTCATGACCGAACCGGACGTGGCCTCCTCCGATGCCACCAACGTGCAGACCGTCATCCGCCGCGAGGGCGATGAGTACGTGATCAACGGCCGCAAGTGGTGGATCACCGGCGTGGCCGACACCCGCTGCGAGATCCTCATCGTCATGGGCAAGACCGACCCGGAGGCGGACACCCACCGCCAGCAGTCGATGGTGCTCGTGCCGCGGGACACCCCGGGCCTGACCATCGAGCGCAACCTGCCGCTGTTCGGCTACCAGGACCAGCACGGGCACTGCGAACTGGTGTTCAAGGACGTCCGCGTGCCGGTGTCCAACCTGCTGGGGGAGGAGGGCGCGGGGTTCGCGATCGCCCAGGCCCGTCTCGGGCCGGGACGTATCCACCACGCGATGCGGGCGATCGGCATGGCCGAGCGGGCGCTGGCCCTGATGGTGGATCGTGCCAAGTCGCGTCACGCGTTCGGCGCCTACCTGTCCGAGCAGGGTGTGGTGCAGGAGCACATCGCCAACTCGCGCATCGAGATCGACCAGGCGCGCCTGCAGGTGCAGCACTGTGCCTGGATGATCGACACGGTCGGCGCCAAGGAGGCCCGCTTCGAGATCTCCGCCATCAAGGTGATCGCCCCGCAGGTCGCCTGCGCGGTGATCGACCGCGCGATCGAGATCTTCGGTGGCGCCGGGGTCTCGGACGACACGCCGCTCGCGTACTTCTATGCGTGGGCGCGGGCACTGCGGATCGTCGACGGCCCGGACGCCGTGCATCGCCGCACCATCGCGCGCGGTGAGCTGCGCAGGACCCCGCCGTACATCGGCTGAGAACGGGCCACCGGCGACACACGGCCAATACTAGGATGTCCCACTAACGGGCCGCGGCCCGTGCCGGGGTCATATCGGACAAGGAGAACACCATATGGGTGCAGTGATTGTGGAGGCCGTGCGCAGTGCGGTCGGTAAGCGTAAGGGCGGTCTGGCCGGCGTTCATCCCGCCGACCTGTCGGGAGCGGTGCTGAGCGGGCTCGTCGAGCGCGCGGGCCTGGACCCGGCGGCGGTCGAGGACGTCATCTGGGGTTGTGTCACCCAGGCCGGCGAGCAGGCCGGCGACATCGCCCGGACGGCGGCTCTGTCGGCGGGCTGGCCGGAGACGGTCAACGGTGTGACGATCGACCGCCAGTGCGGCTCGTCGCAGCAGGCACTGAGCTTCGCCGTCGCGGTGATCGAGTCGGGCTACCAGGACGTCGTTGTCGCCGGTGGCGTCGAGTCGATGACCCGCGTCCCGATGGGGTCGCACGTCTCGGCCGAGTCGTTCCCGTACGGCGAGAA
>NZ_JBSHMJ010000151.1:0-1395 GCF_053645265.1 Dietzia sp. NPDC055343
ACCCTGGAAATGGCGCCACTTGAAATCCGTCATCGTTCCGTCCGTCCAATCTCCGCCAAGCATGCTCAAGCTTCACGATTTTTGCAACAGAGCCTGTCTGCGTAACCGGCTCAAACGCGTCCACGCACAGCCCCGGGCGCCTTACCGCTGCTCGACATCGTGTACGGAGAGGCATCTGCGCAGGTCAGAGCCCTCGCCAGACGTCTCGCAGCACCATGTCGCCCGGGGGACCGTGGTGATTCATCTGATGCAATACGCAGACTAGCTGCGGCCCTAATAGGTCTTATCGGCCTATTAGGGCTTGCCTGGTCACGGGATGAGCTGGCGCACCTGCTTGGGGGTGGCTGCGAGTCGAGCTACGCCGTCGCTGATGAGCTGGTGTGATCCTGCGCTGGCGGCGCTGGTGATCGGGCCGGGGATCGCTGCGACGTTGCGGCCTGCGGCGTGTGCGATGCGTGCACCGAGCAGTGCGCCACTGCGCGCGCCTGCCTCGGTGATGAGCGTTGTTCCTGCGGCGAGGGCTGCCAGGCGCGAGCGCTCAATGAACCGGAATCGGGTGGGTGCTGCGCCCGGTTCAACTGCGGTGAGCAGCAGCGTGTTCGGTGCGGCCTCGATGGTGTCGATGAGCTGCCGGTGAGCCTCGGGGTAGGGTCGGCCGTGGCCGGATGCCTGCCAGATTATGAGTCGGTCGCCCTGGGCGAGCGCTGCGCGGGCGGCGGCCGCGTTGATGCCGTAGGCGGTGCCCGTCATGGTGACGTAATCGCGTGCGAGGTCAGCGACGAACTCGGCCGTGATCTGCGTGCCGTAGGCGGTGCTGGCGCGCGATCCGTCGATGTTCACGGTCTGGTCGAGCTGGTCGAGCAGCGACAGGTCGCCGCGTGCCCAAATGCGCGTTGGGGCGGTGGTGCCGATAGCGCTCAGTCGGCCGAAGAATGCCGGGTGCGAATGGGCGGTAAGCGTTGCCAGATCAGACATGGTGTGCTCCTTCCGAGCGGGTCGGGGTAGTTCCCCTTATCCCTCACGTTTTTTGCCGTGAAGGCACGAATGTGCCGCGCAGAGAGCGCAGCCGGAGTGCAAGTGACCGTGGAATACCGGAGCGAGCGCAGCGAGCGAGGATATGCCGCGAAAGCACTTGCGCGGAGGTGGAGCGAACGTAGAATGCCGCCAGGCTTCAAGGTAAAAACGCGAAGCGTTCTAGCGGTGCGGCCGCGCAGCGGCCGACATACTGGCCGCCCTCTGTCGGCGGCCCCGGTCGCGGATGCGACCGGCTGGGGGAGCGCGAGGGGGTGACCCCTTCGCCCGCCGCCGGGGTGGCGGCGGGTACTGGTAACCCAGCGTATCAAGGTTGGGCGTATACGAGCTGAGTCAGGCGGTGGTTCAGCCGAGGGGCCGGAC
>NZ_JBSHMJ010000152.1:0-1364 GCF_053645265.1 Dietzia sp. NPDC055343
GGTCTGGGTATCGGCCAGGACGTTCCGGTGGTGGTGGCCTCGATGTACAAGCTGCACCTCATGGTGGCGGCCTGCCGCGCGGCAGCCGCCGGCACTCTGGACCTGACACAACGGGTCACCATCACCCCCAATGAGCACACGCCGGGGCCGACCGGCTTCGCCCTCTTCGCCGACGACGTCGAGGTCTCGATCCGCGATCTCGTGCGCATGATGATTACGGTCTCAGACAACACCGCCGCCGAAGCAGTGCAACGCCTCCTACCCGCGGGCGCCCTCGACGAGACCCTCTTGGCCCTCAGCCTCGAGGCCACGGTGATCCGCGGAAGTGTGAGAGCCCAGCAACAGCTGACGATCTCCGAACTCGGCGCACGCGACTGGCAGGACGCTGCCCACCTGCTGGCAACCGACCCCGCCACCGACCAGGTCCACGCCTACGACCCCGCGTACGTCTCGCACAGCACTGCCCGAGCGCTATGCCAGCTGATGCGCGCAATCTGGACGAACACCGCCTCCGACCCCCAGCAGTGCGCGTTCATGCGGGAGGTCCTAGGCCAGCAGATCTGGCCGCACCGCATCGCAAGCGGGTTCCCTTTGGCATCGACAGCGGTCGCCGGCAAAACCGGCACCATTGGCCGGATCCGCGCCGAGACCGCTGTCGTCCAACCAGACGGTGAGCCACCGGTCGTCGTGTGCGTTGTAACCCGGGCAGCCCGCGCCGACGCGGCGCTGCCCATAGTGGACGCCTCCATCGGGCGTATCGCGCGGCTCCTCGTCAACGAGATACGAACCGGCGCTCAGCTGTAGCGATAACGTCCGCCAATCACGGGCGGCGAACGCGGCACTTGGACAGGTCAGCAACCCGACGGCTTTCCTAATCGCATGCACCGTTTGCGCCGCTCGACGCTCGCCGTGATCCTGACCGCCACACTCCCCTTGGCGTCCTGCGGCCTGTTGTTCTCGGATCCGCGTCAGGAGAACCTCGACGGGTTCGTTGACGCCCTCCAGCGCAAGGACGCCGTCGCGGCCGCAGCGTTCACCTCTGCACCGGAGATTGCGGCCACTGACCTGCAACGCACCTTCGACGGGATTGGCACCACGCAGATCTCCGCCCGCGTCCCCGACATCGGCGACTCGGTCACCACGCGACACGAACTCCAACTGCAATGGCGGGTACCTTCCGGCGACACCGCCACCAGCACAGGACTCGTCACGTTCGCACCCGGCGACACGGTGGCGTGGTCACCATCCATTCTCGACTCTCGCGCGACTACCGGCGGCTACCTTGGCTACTCGGACACCAAGAAGTACACCGCGCCCATCGTCGACCGAAACGACATCCGAATCATGGGCTGGGCCCCGGTCAC
>NZ_JBSHMJ010000153.1:0-1358 GCF_053645265.1 Dietzia sp. NPDC055343
AGGAATTGGCCTGACATCGCGACGGCGGGTCCTGAGCTGTCGGCGCCTTCGATGAATGCGCAGAATGCGATGTCGTGGACGATTCCCGCGAACCACCCGTGGGCTGGTCCGTTTCCGGTTTCGGCGGTGCCGGTTTTGCCGCCGAGGTCTTCGATGTCGGCCAGGCTGCTGGCGGAGCCGCTGGTGACGGTTTCGCGCATCATCGTCCGGAGTGCGGCGACGGTTTCTGCTGGGAGAGGGTCGGGTGTCTGGTCGGAGGTTGTGTGTTCGTCTTGGATGAGGGTCGGCAGGATCATTTGTCCGTTGTTGGCGAGTGAGGCTTCCATGACTGCGATGCCGAATGGGCTTGCCGTGACGGTGCCTTGTCCGATGGCCGCTTCGACGCGTGCTGCTCCGCCGGTGGTCACTGGTACTTGTCCGGTGACGGTGGTTAGTGCGGGCGCGTGGAAGTCGACACCGAACCCGAGTCGCGCGGCGGTGTCGCGCATCGCCTCGGGGCTGAGTTGGACCGCGAGTGCCCCTTGGGTGGTGTTGCACGATTGGGCGAATGCCGTGTGTAGCGGGACGGTGCCGAGATCGAACTCGTTGTCGTTGGGGATGGATCGTCCCTCGATGGTGGCCCGGGAGGGGCAGGCAAGGGGGGTGTCGGCTGTGGCCAGGCCGGCGTCGAGGGCTGCTGCTGTCGTCACTGTCTTGAAGGTGGATCCGGGCGGGTAGAGGCCGGTCAGGGAGATGGGTCCTTGGGTGTCGGCGGCGGGGTTCTGGGCGACGGCCAGGACGCCGCCGGTGGTCGGTTCGATTGCGACGATCGTTGCTGGGGCGTCTTGGGCGTCGACGGCGTTTTGCGCGGCTGCTTGGAGGGCGACGTCGATGGTGGTTCCGATGTTGCGCAGGCTCTCGGGTTCACGTCCGCCGAGTTCGAAGGTGCCCGAGGGGTTAATGACTTGCAGGGCCCATCCAGCGCCGGCGGTGAGGCGATCGTTCCAGTAGTCGGGCAGGCCGGCGAAGGCCGGGGAGTGAATTCGGGGGTCGGAGGTGACGAGTCGACCTTGTTCGGTGAGGCTGATCCCGGGGACAGTCTCCAGCATGCCCCGAATCGGCTCGATGTCTTCTTGGCGAAGCGAGACCACGGTGTAGTCGGTGCCGGGTGCGGCGGCCATCCCGGTTCGGATCGTCTCCGCCGTGATAGATGGTTCGATTTCGTTCAGCAGGGATGCGACTTGCGCTGCCGAGGCGTGGGAATCGGGGGCCAGTGAGACCATTGTGACCGGGGCCCAGCCCATGATTCGGATGTCGTTTCGGTCGACGATGGGCGCGGTGTACTTCTTGGTGTCCGAGTAGCCAAGGTAGCCGCCGGT
>NZ_JBSHMJ010000154.1:0-1340 GCF_053645265.1 Dietzia sp. NPDC055343
ATGTCAAGCCCCGGGTTTTGTAGAGGGTGGTTATCTGGCGTCGACGAGGTCGTCGACGGGTTCGGGTGACGGTTCGACCGCCGCGTGCTGTGCTTCGTATTCGGCGGGTGGGACGTAGCCGATCTCGCCGTGAATCCGTCGATGGTTGAACCAGTCGATGTATTCGGCGACGGCGATCTCGAGGTCGTCGATGTCTCGCCATGGCCCCTTGTGGCGGTTGCGGATGAGCTCGGCCTTGAACAGGGAGTTGAATGCCTCGGCGAGGGCGTTGTCGTAGGAGTCACCCCGTGAGCCCACCGAGGCCACGAGGTCCTGTTCTTCGAGCCGCTCGGTGTATCGCAGCGCCCGGTACTGCACGCCGCGGTCACTGTGATGAATCAACCCGCCCAGGTCGTCGCCGGCGTGGGTGCGCTGCCAGATCGCCATGTTCAACGCGTCCAGGGCCAGGTCGGTGTACAGATTCTTGGACAGCTGCCAGCCGACGACCATCCGCGAATAGACGTCGATGATGAACGCCGCGTACACCCACCCGGCGTACGTGCGGACGTAGGTGATGTCGGCGACCCACAGTTGGTTAGGTCGCTCGGCGACGAACTTGCGTTCCACCAGGTCAGCGGGACGCTCAGTCTCAGCCTTCGGGCGGGTGGTGCGCGGAGACTTGGCCCGCTGGACCCCCTTGAGACCTTCGGCTCTCATGAGGCGTTCGACGGTGCAGCGGGCGACCTGGTGGCCGGTGCGGCCCATCTCCCTCCACATCTTCCGGGCGCCGTACACGTGGTAGTTCTCCTCGTACATAGTGGTGATCGCGGCAGTCAGTTCGGCGTCGCGAACCGACCGCGCCGATGGCGGGCGGGTCTTAGCGGCGTAGTAGGACGAAGGCGCGATCGCGGCACTGGTCTCGGACAGTGCGTCGCAGATCGGCTGGACACCGTGTTCGTCCTTGTGGCGGTCGATGAACTCGACCTTCAGCGCTGTGGACGGTCCAGCTCCGCAGCGAAGAAAGCCGACGCCTGCTTCAAGATCGTGTTTGCCCGCCGCAGCTCGCGGTTCTCCTTCTCCAGCTGGGCCAGGCGGGCGTCGCGATCGGCGGACACCGACGAGGCGTCTTGGCCCTCGGCCTGGGCTTTGCGCACCCAGGTCCGTAGCGCTTCGCGGTGCACGCCGAGCTGCTCGGCGACCCGCACGATCGCACCGTGTGAGCGATCGGGGTCGGCCAATGCTTCCAACGCCATTCGTGTGGCTCGTTCACGAAGCTCGTCTGGGTACTTGCGCGGTGCTCCCATGGTTCTGATGATCCCTTCCCGGGTATTCGATGTCTCCATCAAACCCGGGGCGATTCA
>NZ_JBSHMJ010000155.1:0-1338 GCF_053645265.1 Dietzia sp. NPDC055343
GTATCGAGGACCTTCGAGTAGTTGGGGGAGTCGCCGGAGACGATCGACACGTGGTTCTCGCCGTCGATGACCATCAGCTTGGCGTCGCCGCCGGCTCGGCGGGCCGAGGTGACGTAGCGCCGCGAATTCTCGGGCGACACCACCGTGTCCTCGGAGCCGTGCAGCGCCACGACCGGGGTGTCCGGGGCGATGTTCTGGATCGGGTCCACCATCGCGTAGCGGTCCGGCACCTGCGACGGGGTGCCGCCGATCGCCTTGACGATCCGATCGTCGCCGTTCTCGGCCGCGTAGACCGCGTCCAGGGGCCCGGCGATCGAGACGACCCGGGTGGGGCGGAACCGGGGACGGGAGCCGACCTCGTCGTCGTCGAGAAGGTGCCTGGTCCCACCCCATACGGCGAGTTGGGCGCCGGCACTGTGCCCCACGACCACCTCGTCGTCGATGGTGATCTGCGGGAACACCTCGTCGACCTTCACCACGTGGTCGAGGGCGTCGGCGACGTCCCGGAACGTCGTGGGCCAGCCGCCACCCGAACCGAGTCGCCGGTACTCGATGTTGTAGACCGCCATGCCCCGGGCGGCCAATTCGCGGGCCAGTGGGTCGAACGCATCGGCGCCGATCTCGCTCTGCCAGGCGCCGCCGTGGATGATCACGGCCAGCGGCAGGGAATCGACCTCCTCCTCACCCGCCGGGATGTAGAGATCGGCCCAGTTCTGCTCGGGATCGGGCTCACCGACACGCGTCGGGTACTCGAAGCGCTGTACCGCCACCTCGTCCAGTCGCGCGGGGCCGTCGAGCGTCGGGTCGACTTTCGCCACCGGCTCGGGGGAGGCGCAGGCCGGCAGCGCGGTGAGAGCAGAGGCCAGGGACAGCGCGATCGCCGCGGTATACGGACGACGGCTGGCACCACGTCTCAGGGACACAGTCACTACCTCGTTAGAGTCTTCATTCGACAAGAGCAACCTCGCACGGCGCGAGCGTCCGCTGGGCGTCTCGTGCGGCACGATGCCGCGCAAAGAATGAAGCTCAGCTTAGCGTCTGGGCGAGGCGACGCGAACGTATCGCCACGTATGGGGCTGCCTCCCGCCAGAAAGCGCAGGGTGATCAGCGGATGACGCGAACCCGGCCCGGCTTCGGCGACGTGAGCGGTCCTTCATCGGTGACGTAACGCGTCAGCGCGGAGATGTCCGTGAGGCCGGCTTCGCGGCGGGTGCCGCGCTCGGCGAACGGCGAGCCGTTCCACTCGGGGGAGGAGAGGAACTCGTTGACCACCACGGTGTACTCGGCGGCCGGGTCGACCGGCTCGTCGTCCACCGTCAGCTCGGTGACGCGCGCACC
>NZ_JBSHMJ010000156.1:0-1291 GCF_053645265.1 Dietzia sp. NPDC055343
GTAGGTGCGAAGCGGGATGGGATGGAGGTGGGGGCTGATGGAGAGGGATGACGACGACAAGGCGGGCCCGCCGACTTCGCCCACCGGTCCGGCCGCATCTGCCGCTGCGGCGGCGATCTCGGTTGCCGCCGATGCTGCGCGTGCGGGGTGGGAGGCCGAGAACCGTGCGGCGGCGCACCGACTGTCGGCAGCGCACCAGTTGATGACCGCATGCCTGGACTACCCGGGCTGCGGTACCGACCCCGACGATCCCCGGCCCGGATACTCGATCCTCGATGCCGCCGATGTCGCAATCACCCACCTGGTGCGGGTGCTGGCGATCTCCACCTACAAAGCCGGGACGATGATCTCCTTCGCCGCCGACCTGCACCTTCGCTACCCGGCGATCCTCACCGCGATGACCCAGGGACGACTAGAGGAGGCCACAGCCAAAGCCCTGGCCGGGCAGATGGAATTCGTCGACCCCGCACTGCTGCACCAGATCCAACAGGACGTGGTCGATGACTACCTGGCCGCCATCGAAGCCGGCAGACGCCCCGGCATGAAAGCCATCCGCAACCGGGCCGACGAGATCATCTCCACACGCGATCCGAACGCGGTCCGGGCCCGCAAAAAAGACGCCGGCCGCGACCGCGGCGCCAGCATCAGCCCCGGCCGCGACGGCATGTCCACCCTCCACGCCCTCCTGCACGCCGACGAGGCCGCCGTCCTGGCCGAAGCACTCGAACAGAAAGTCGCCGCCGACCGCGCCACCGAAGAAGACGCCGCAGCCACTGCCAGCGAGCCCGCCGACAACACCACAGCCGCAAACGGGCCCAACACCGAGACCGACGCTAGCCCCGGGGCTGCGGATGCGCCCTACAGCCTGGCCCAACGCCGCGCCGATGCCCTGATGTCCCTGATCTGCGGCGACACCACCACACCCGCCGACACCACCACCCCGGCCGGCACCGACACCCGCACCAGCTCCGGCACGCCGGACACGTCGGGCTCGGGCACACCGGACGGACCGGCTGCCGGTGGGGTGATGCTGCGGCCCAAAATCACCGTCATCGCCCCCACCGGCGCGAACGCCAACCGCTGGGCAGACCACACCCGGGTGGAGTTCGCCCGCACCGGCGAAGCGGCCCTGCAGTCCCTGCTGGACCTGCTCGCCTGCAGCGACGGCGCCAGCCTGCACCACATCGACCCCACCCCCGGCGCCGCGGACGACCGAGACGCTGCGCTGCGGTACCGGCCCTCCGCAGCCCTGGCGCACCGGATCCGGCTGCGGGATGGCACCTGCCGCCAC
>NZ_JBSHMJ010000157.1:0-1287 GCF_053645265.1 Dietzia sp. NPDC055343
GGGTGGTCTCAGGGAGCTAGTGCAACACCCTGGCTGGATCGGGGTATGTGGTGGCGAAGGAGCTGGACTGGCGGCTGCGGGCGAGGCTGGTGTGCTCGTTGCTCGAGGGTGCCTCGGGGCGTGAGGCCTCGGCGATGTGGGGTGTCAGTGCGGCGACGGCCTGGAGGTGGGCCAAGCTCGCTGGCATGAGCTTTGAAGTGGGTGCACGCGGCGGCGTGGCCGATGTGAGAGATCGTCGGCTACGGCCGCTGCGCCCGGGGGCGAGGTATCGCCGGTTGACCTTGTTCGACCGGGTGTTCATCCAGGCGATGCTGGACCTTCCGACTCCGGCTGGAATCCGGGCCATCGCCCGCGGGTTGAACGTGGCCGCCTCGACCGTGTCTCGGGAAGTCGGCGCTCACTGCTTCGAGCATTGGGGTCGGCGCCGGTACGACGCCCGCCTGGCCCACCATCTGGCGGTGGGTAAGCGTGCGCGTCATCGGCCAGGCAAGCTGGACTCGGTGCAGTTACGACGCGAAGTCATCGCACGGTTGAACCAGCGGTTCTCCCCGCAACAGATCGCCGGCGAACTGCGGTTGACCTTTCCCGACCGGGCGGAGATGCAGGTGTCCCATGAAACCATCTACCAGGCCCTTTACGTCCAGGGCAAGGGCGCGCTGAGGCAGGAACTCAAGGTCGAAAAAGCCCTGCGCTCGGGCCGCAAACATCGCATTCCCGCCTCCGCGCTACCCCACCGGAGCTCGCGCCCGTGGCTGCACGGGGCTCGCCTGACCGACCGGCCCGCCGAAGTCGATGACCGGGCCGTTCCCGGGCACTGGGAAGGCGACCTGGTCGTGGGCCCCAACAACTCGGGGTTGGTCACCCTGGTTGAGCGCCAGACCCGCTACGTACTGATCGGTCGGCTACCCGGATGCCGGGACAGCGCCACGGTCAACGACGTGCTGTCAAAGATGATCGCGGCCCTGCCCTCCCGGCTGGTGGCCACCATCACCTGGGACCAGGGCACCGAGATGGCAGGGCACGCCAACTTCACCGTCGCAACCGGCTGCAAGGTCTACTTCTGCGACCCACACTCACCGTGGCAGCGTGGATCAAACGAGAACACGAACGGCCTGATCCGCGACTTCTACCCCAAAGGCACCGACTTCAATACCCTCAGCGATGACGAACTCGCCGAGACCGAGCACCTTCTCAACATCCGCCCCCGCGCCCTCCACGGCTTCCTCAGCCCCCATGTCAAGATGAACGAACTCATCAACGGTGTTGCGCTGACTCCCTGAGACCGCC
>NZ_JBSHMJ010000158.1:0-1285 GCF_053645265.1 Dietzia sp. NPDC055343
GCTCGGGCGTGAGGAACGAACTGGTGACAGGTTCGGTTTAGGCCGCGAGTGTGAGCGGCTCGGTTAGCTTGGCTTCGAACTCGATGGGCGTCAACCCGCCGAGGTTGTCCTGTGCTCGCTGGCGGTGATACTTCCGCTCGATCCAGACCACGATGGCCAGGCGCAGCTCCTGCTTGGTCGCCCACCGCTGCTGGTTGAGCACGTTCGTTTGAAGAAGCGACCAGAAGCTCTCCATGGCCGCGTTGTCCCCGGCCGCACCGACTCGGCCCATCGATCCGACCATGTCGTGACGGCGCAGCTCGCGAGCCATCGCGCGGCTCCGAAATTGGCTGCCTCTGTCGGCGTGCAGGATGCATCCGGCGACGTCACCACGTCGCGTGACGGCGTTGCGTACGGCATCGACGGCGAGCTTTGCGGTCATCCGATCCGAGATCGAGTAGCCAACGATCCGGTTGGAGAACACGTCCTTGATCGCGCAGCAGTAGAGCTTGCCTTCGCTCGTCCAATGCTCCGTGATATCCGTGAGCCAGAGCCGGTTCGGCGCATCGGCGCGGAACACCCGCTGCACGTGGTCGTCGAACACCGGCGGGCCGGCCTTCTTCCCCTTCCCGCGCCGACGGCGCTGTGCGGACGAGAGGATCCCGGCCTGCGAGCACAGCTTCCACGCCGTCCGCCGACTCATCCGCCATCCGGCTCGCCGCGCCTCGTCGGCGAGGTATCGGTAGCCGAACGTCGGGTCCTCGTGGTGCGCGTCGTGGAGCGCGTTGATCCGGTGCGCCCGAAGCACGTCCGCGTCCCGGATCGGGTTGTTGCGCCACCGGTAGTAGGGCTGGCGGGCGAGCTTGAGGACCCGGCACGACACCGTCACGGGAATCCCCGCGTCGGCGAGCTCAGATACGAGCGGGTACGTCATTTTGGGGAGCCACCGAGTTTCAGATTCGCCTGCGACAGATACGCCGCCGCCCGCCGAAGGACCTCGTTCTCCTGCTCGAGGAGGCGGATCCGCTTCTTCAGCTCCCGCGCCTCAGCTGCGTCCGCCGCGGTCTGACCGGGACGGTTGCCTTCTTCGACATCGGCTTGGCGGAGCCAGTTCTGCAGGGTCGCTTCGCTGATGCCGAAGTCGGTCGCGATCTGTTTGATGGTGACGCCGCTCTCACGACGTCTGGCGACCGCGACGACGTCCTCGCGGAACTCTCTGGGATAGGGACCGGGCATGATGACATCCTCCCCGCCAGCGCCTCCCGGCACTAACGATCAGTTGTCACCGATTCGTTCCTCACGCCCC
>NZ_JBSHMJ010000159.1:0-1269 GCF_053645265.1 Dietzia sp. NPDC055343
GACTTACCCACACCCGGTGAGCCGGTGAAGAACAGGTGGTCGTAGGCGAGCTTGGAGAAGTCGGCGCCGCGGCCGTGCTCGGGGCCGGCGATGGCCAGCTCGTCCACGGAGAAGTAGTCGGGCGCCCGCCGGCACAGCACCTCGGTGGTGAGGGCTGTGACGGAGGAAGGTCGGATCATCACGCGGTTGCCGGCGGCCAGCGCGGACCCGGCCGGGACGATCGTGAGGTAAAGCGGGAAGTTCCAGGGCCCGATGATCCCCACCACGCCCTTGGGATCGTGCCGGACCTCCTGCTGGAAGCCCAGCTTGTCGAGCGCGCGGGAGATGCGGGTGGGCTTCATCCATTTCTTGACGTTCTTGCGCTGATGGTCCAGGTCCGGCATCGAGGACGCGATGTCGGTGAGCGTCGACAGGGCCTCGGGGCGGGAGCCGTAGTCCTCGCGCATCGCCTCGGTGAGCTCGGCGGCGTTGTCCAGGACGAGCCGCTTGAGCCGGAGGATCCGGTCGCGGCGGACCTTGGCGCTGGGCTGTGGGTCGGCGAGGAACGCCTGCTGCTGCCGCTCGAGGATCTGTGCGAGGGTGAGGTCGCGGGCGGTGGGTGTGGTGACCATGCCCCCAGGGTAGAACGTGTTCTCGCCTGGTGGGGGCGGGAGGTAACGACGACGACGACGACGAGGGCCCGCCTTCTCTGGATGAGAAGGCGGGCCCTCGGCGATACGCGGTGTCAGCCGCCGAGCGAGCTCAGTGACCCGAGCGATCCGGACGTTCCTCCGGTCCCGCCGACGAGGCTGCCGAGGGAGCCGGAGTCGAGCGAGCCGGAGCCGTTGTCGTCGCCCCCACTACCTCCGTCCGCAGGCCGGACGGTGATGGTCTTCTCCACCGTCTGGCCCCCCACCGTGGCCTTGAGGACGGTCTGTCCTTCCGCCGCGGGGGTCCACTCGCAGGTGGCGGTCCCGTCCTGGTCGAGCATGACCCGGCAAATCTCCTTGCTGCCGGAGACGATCACGACCTCGTCGCCCGCGTCACCGGTGACCTCGATCTCGACTTTCTGCCCGGCGACCGGCTGCGCCGGGGTCACAGTGATGGTCGGCTCGGTCGGATCCACGGCCTCGGGCTGGACTAGCAGCGTCCCGCCGTCGCCTGCGACCGAGGTGTTACCTGCCGCGTCGGTCGCGGTCACGGTCACCTGCTGGCCGTCCATCCCCTTAGCCGCCACGAAGCTGCACTCGAACGTGCCGCCCGTCGCGGTGGCCTCGCACATCTCCACGC
>NZ_JBSHMJ010000160.1:0-1160 GCF_053645265.1 Dietzia sp. NPDC055343
TACCGGCGTTCATCCGGCTCTCCGCCGAGCTCGAGCACACGTCGACGTTCAAGAGCCGCAAGACCGAACTGCGCGAGCAGGCCTTCGACACCAGCACCTTCGACGAGCCGGTGTTCGTGCTGACCAAGAAGAACGGATACGTGCCTCTCTACGAGGGCGCCGAGCGCGACCTGGTCGACGGCACCGCCTGAGCCGCCGCAGCTACGCAGTTGCAAGACACCCCGCCCACCTCCGCGGTTGCAAGACACCCCGTCCCGGTTGCACGACAAGAGTGGCGAAATCTGCCCGATCTTCGAACGAGAAGTCGTGCAATCGTAGGTCGATGTCTTGCAACTTCGGAGGTGCGCCGGGCGACGTCCGGCAACTGCGGGGCCGAGTGCGTAGCAACGCGTGCCGGGGCAGCGCCGCTCAGCCCTGCGACCAGCCGGTGTCCACGCGGATCCGCTCGAGCCGCCGGTACGAGATGAGCCACTGGCCGTCCACGCGGCGGTAGCGCTCGTGATAGTGACCCCAGCCGTGCAGCCAGCGCTCGCGGCCGTCGATCTGCCACCACAGCCGGTCCTCCATGGCCCAGATGCCGGTGGCGGTGGGCTCGCCCGTCTCCGGGTGGGGCCCGGCGTACTCGATCAGCGGAGTGTGCCCGTGGTGGACGCTCGTGACCGGCGAGGCGCCGTCGAGCGTGTCGCGGATCTTCTCGGTGAGCGTCTGCCGTCCTTGCACCTGCGCCTCACCGCCGCCGGCCGCCCAGGACTCGCTCACCACGTCCTCGGTGTGGCACGGCCCGTAGCCGTCCCACTGCTTGGCGTCCATGACGTAGAGGCGGCGGGCGAACACGGCACGGATCGCCTCGAGGTCGGCGGCGGAGAGTGCAGACCCCTCGCCGGCCTCGGGCTCACCGATCCCAGCTACCCCGGCCTCCCCCGTCACGTCGTGTAGTCCGCGTTGATGGCGATGTACTCGCGGGTGAGGTCGCAGCCGTAGACGGTGCAGGAGCCGCCCGCCGACCCGGCCGCGGCCCCACCGGCAGCGCCACCACCGTCAGCACCACCCGCGGCACCGCCCGTCACGCCCAGGTCCACGGCGATGGTGACCTCCTCGGCCCGCATGATCTCGGTGAGCCGCTCGAGCTCGGCCTCGCCGGGGAAGGCGGGGTAGGTCTC
>NZ_JBSHMJ010000161.1:0-1160 GCF_053645265.1 Dietzia sp. NPDC055343
ACCGACGCGCTGGTCAAGCGTGCGGCCGGCTACTCGCCGGGCGATACCGATCTGGCGTGGGCACGGATCACCCACTGGCGGTCGCTGCTCGCCGCAACGCTGGACCGCCCGCCGTACGAGCCCATCTTGGCCGCCACGGTCTGCGGTCCCGAACGCGCCGCATCGGTCGACCTGGCCGGCGCGTGGCTGGCGTCCCGCCTGGGGATCGACGTGCACCGCGCGGTGGGCCCGTCGATGGTCGTCCTCGAGCGCGCCTCGGGATCGATCGTGCTCAAGCAGGTCAGCCCCACTGCAGCAGAGCTTCACATCACCGGACACTCGCCCACCCGGGTCGCCCTGGTCGGTCGTAGTATCGCCGACTGCCTGGCGGAGGAACTCAGACGCATGGATACCGACGGGGTCTACGCCGACGCACTGGCCAACTTCGATCGGGTCATCTACACCTCAGCCTCGGTCCGCTGACGCAGATCGCGGCCTCGGGCAGTACGCCGAATCAAGCCCACGACAGGAGCACCGATGTCAGACATCCGCCATCTCGTCCATCCGGATATCGACAGCCTTTCCGCCGCCGCGGCGCAGGCCGTCACCGGCCATCTCAATGAGCGAATCGCCGCCACCGGTCAAGCTGTCCTCTCGCTGACCGGTGGGAGCGCGGGCGTCAAGACCGCAGCGGCGCTGGCCGACGCGGCCATCGAGTGGGAGCGGGTCACCATCTACTTCGGTGACGAGCGATTCGTTCCCGCTGACGACCCCGAGCGTAACGACGGCCAGATCGACGACGTCCTTCTCGATGCACTGGGCGGACGACCCACGGTGCACCGCTGGCCCGCACGCGGCGCGGAGCACGACGATGTCGATGCCGCGGCGAGCGCGTTCCGCGCCGCACACCCCATGCCCGCCGGGGACGAGACGCTGTTCGATGTGACGCTTCTCGGGATGGGGCCCGAGGGACACATCGACTCGATCTTCCCCCACACCCCGGCGGTCGCGGAGAGCGAGCAACTGGTGGTCGGCGTGCGCGACTGTCCCAAGCCGCCGCCGGAACGGCTCACGTTCACCCTTCCCGCCGTATGCCGGTCGCGGCACGTGATCGTGGTGGCCACCGGGGACGGCAAGGCCGAAGCGGTCGCCCGCGGCATCGAGGGCGCGGATCCGGTCGA
>NZ_JBSHMJ010000162.1:0-1152 GCF_053645265.1 Dietzia sp. NPDC055343
CTTGTCATGACGAGCCTGTCCCGCCGGATCGATCTCATCCGGGTAGGGGAGATCGCCGCCTACTCCGTCTACCACCAGGGCGAGACCATGCGGCGCCTGTTCGGGTTCGGTCAGTCCATGGACACGCTGCCGCCGCTGCTACGCCCGGGGATGCTCGCCGCCGGGTGGGGGTCGGTCGTGCGTCAGATCGCGGCCGCGCTCGAGGTCACCCTGGACGAACCCCTGGTCGAGAGGCACGAGCGGATCGCCGCCGACCGCGACCTGTCGCTCGTGGCTTGTGAGGTGCCCGCCGGGACGCAGGCCGCCATGCGGTTCGAGGTGGTGGGACAGGTCGACGGCGAAGACCGCATCGTCCTGGAACACGTCACCCGCACCGCGGACGACCAGGCGCCCGACTGGCCGCGGCCCGACCGCGGCAACGGCTGCTACCGCGTCGAGATCGTCGGTGAGCCGGAGATGCGGGTCGAGTTCACCCACCACGACTCCGGCGGCGACCACAACGTGTCCGGAATGCTCATCACGGCAATGCGGCTCGTCAACTCGATCGAGGCCGTGGTGGCGGCCGAGCCCGGATTCATCTACGCAAAGGACCTACCGATGATCACCGGGCGTGGCCTAATGGCCTGATGAGGATCCTTCGTGTGGCCGGGGCGTTGGTGGCCGCCGTCGTCGTCGCCCTGTCCGGGGCGGGAGCCGCGCAGGCGGCCGAGCAGGGAACCGACCCGTCCACACGCGCCCCGATCCCCGTCAACTACCACTTCCTCTCCGGCGCGGCACTGGCGCTGGGCGAGCCCGGCGCCGCGCTGCCCGGCGCCAACGACTGGTCGTGCACGCCGAGCGCGGACAAGCCCCGGCCCGTGGTGTTGGTCCACGGCACGCTCGGCGGCGGCACCACCAACTGGGCCACCTACGGCCCGCTCCTGCACAACGAGGGCTACTGCGTCTACACGCTCACCTATGGGGCGATGCCCGGTGCGTCGTGGCCGCTGAGTGAACTGGGTGCCGTCTCCGATATCCGGGCCGTCTCGGCGCCGCAGGTCGCGCGGTTCGTCGACCGCGTGCTCGAGGCGACCGGCGCCGAGCAGGTGGACCTGGTGGGCCACTCCCAGGGCACGCTCGTGTCCGGGCTCGTGGCCAAGCACGAGCGTGCCC
>NZ_JBSHMJ010000163.1:0-1149 GCF_053645265.1 Dietzia sp. NPDC055343
GGCCGGGGCGATCCCGCCGATCCCGGGAGCCGAGCACCTCTCGGACGGCGCCGGCGCACTGTCGACCGACGCGCAGCGGATCATGTACACCTCGATCGGCTCACGCGGCCAGGAAATCGCCGTGACCGGCGCCTACCTCCAGCCGCGCACGCCGTGGACCGGGCCGGGAACGCGACCGCTCGCGGTGGTGGCACCGGGAACGCAGGGCCAGGGGGACCACTGCGCTCCGTCCAAGTCGTTCCAGAACCTGGCGAACGTGCGCACGGATCCGCCCGGGATCGGCTTCGGCTACGAGATCATCCAGGCGTACGCCCTACTCGACCGGGGATTCGCCGTGGCGATAACCGACTACGAGGGTCTCGGCACGCCCGGCATCCACACCTACGTCAATCGAGAGTCTCAGGCGCACGCGGTGCTCGACCTCGCCCGCGCGGCCTCGGACGTCCCCGGTGCCGACATCGGCCCCGACCCCCGCACCGTCATGGTCGGCTACTCGCAAGGTGGTGGCGCCGTCGCCGCCGCCGCGGAACTGCAGCCGCAGTACGCACCGGACGTCAACCTCGTCGGCACAGTAGCCGGTTCGCCGCCGGCCGATCTGCTGGCCACGCTCGGGCAGGCCGACGGCTCGGCGATCGCCGCGGGGATCGGCTACACCCTCAACAGCCTCATCGTGAGCTACCCCGAGTTCGGCGAGCTGATGGAGCCGCACCTCAACGAGCAGGGGAAGAGAATGCTCCAGCTCACTTCAGACCAGTGCATCGCCGAGTCGGCAGTCCAGTTCTTCATGCAGAACACGAACCAATACACCGTAACGGGAGAGTCGGCCACCGAGCTCGCGCTGCGGAACCCGGAAATCCTGGCGTTCCTCGAGCGCCAGCGGGTGGGCACCCTCACGCCCACCACGCCGGTCCAGATCCTCTCGCCCGTGAACGACGACGTGGTGCCCGGACCGCAGTCCCAGCAGCTCGGTCGCGACTGGTGCGCGAAGGGCGCGACGGTGAACATGGTCATCGACCACACTCCGCCGGTCGCGCCGGGGATGGTCCTCAACCACGCGACGCCGATGCTCGCCGGCCTGCCCGGGACCGTGCAGTATCTGGCCGACCGGATCGACGGGGTCCCCGCGCCCACCAACTGCGGGACCTACTG
>NZ_JBSHMJ010000164.1:0-1140 GCF_053645265.1 Dietzia sp. NPDC055343
CAACGACACGAATCTCCTCCACAGTTCAGAGCCGGGCGTTGCCATCCGATGCACTCGCGGCGTCGAATCCCATACATGTACTCGGTTCCGCACTCTCCTCCCCCCGCGCAGTTTCGCGTAGCCACTACCGCCTCCGAGGCGTCCGAGTTCTTCGCCGATATAGATCTCGCGCGGCGCCACGACGACGCGCCCCGCTCCGGGGCTGGGTCGACGATGAGAGAAAGACTGTCACGTCTTCCGGACTACTTTTGTGACCTCTGGTCGTGGTGGGGGCACTGGGTCGCGGTTGCAGCCACGGGCTGGGGCGCGCTGGTCCTCATCGCACCGCTACTCCTGACCCATTTACTCCTGTGGATGGCCGATGCGTTGCGTCAGTTCACCGGGTTCAGGAACCGAAGCTGAACCGGGAAGCGAGGAAGGGCAGCAAACCCATGCACTCCGGGGTCAGCGCCAAGCACATCGGCTCGTCCGGCCCGGGGCCGAAAAGGTAACGCAGCGGGTTCTCAAGGGAGCCTTCAGGGAACATCATTACTCCTCACGATCGGGATCTGTTGTCCTGCACGGTGTATCGGACCCGGCACCCGTACCTGTTACGACCGCGCGATCGACGGGACCGCTCCACCACCCCGCGGGCGGGCAGCGCCGCGTGAATCGGCGAAAGCCGCGATTACACGTGTCAACACGAAGTAACGTCCGCTGTTAAGGACGAGCTCCTCCGAGCATCGTCGGCCGTGTGTCAGCGCTTCGCCCTGTTTCTGGAGGCAATGTGAACAAGCTCGCCCTCGCGGTTCTGGCCGCCGCCACGCTGACCCTCACCGCGTGTGGCGGCGACGGACGCGACGCCGTGTCGGCCTCGGGCGGTGACGTACGGACTCCGGACGAGACGAGCCGCTGCACCGAGGACATGGCCGGCGGCACCATCACCATGGGAGAGTACGTCATGCTGCCCTCGTTCTCTCCCGGCCAGGGCCACTACGGACTGCGAGGCGGCGCGCAGTCCGCCGCGATCTACGACCGACTCATGCGCTGGAACCCGGAAACGGCGGAGTTCGAACCCAAGCTCGCCGAGTCGCTCGAGCCGAATGAGGACAACACTGTGTGGACCCTGAAGCTCAGGGACGGCGTGACGTTCTCCAACGG
>NZ_JBSHMJ010000165.1:0-767 GCF_053645265.1 Dietzia sp. NPDC055343
GGCCCCCGAGGCGGTCACCCCGATGTCGGCGTGCCCGGGCCGGCCCAGGTCCTGCACAAGCGCCGACGGCCCGGCCCGGAGCACCAGCAGACTCATCTCGCCCCTCCCGCGCCGACGCTCCCGGCGCCGTCTGCACCGGCATCACGGAACCGCACGAGCGTGCCGGGCGCGAGCAGTGCGGGCTGCGGACGGTCGATGTCCCACAATGGCGCGTCGGTGGTGCCGAGCAGTCGCCACCCGCCGGGCGAGTCGCCGGGGTAGACGGCGCAGAACCGGTCGGCCACGGCCACCGATCCCGCCGGCACCTTCGGCCGGGGCGAACCCAGCCGTGGGACCGTCGGCATCGGCCCCGGGCTCGGGCTCGGGCTCGGGCTCGGGCTCGGGCTCGGGCTCGGATCAGCGTTGGCATCGAGTTCGCCGGAACCGAGTTCTCGCGCGTCGACGAGGTAGAAGAAGCCCGGCGCGAACCCACCGAACGCGGCCTTCCACGTGATCGAGGTGTGCATCCGGACGAACGCCTCGACAGGGACGCCGGCCAGCTCGGCCACGACGGCCAGGTCGGGGCCGTCGTAGCGGACATCCAGCGTCACCGTGCCCGCTGCAGCACCAGCCCCAGTGTCTGACCGAGCGCCCGACCCAGCCTCAGCCCCGGGGTCGGAGCGCGCCGTGGGGCCGGCTGCGAGCAGGGCCTCCAGCGCCTGCCGCAGCCGCGGCAGATCGGCGGCACCGCGGGCGGTCACCAGCACCGAGCGAGCGGCCGCCACCAC
>NZ_JBSHMJ010000165.1:828-1134 GCF_053645265.1 Dietzia sp. NPDC055343
GCCGCGAGATCCGCGCACTCCAGCAACAGCGCCGCCTCTCCGCAGGGGCGGATCCTCGTCGTCGTCATGGCGGACCGGACCTACCCGGCCCCGGGCGGCTCCACGAACGGCGCCACCTCCACGCCGGCGGCCTCCAGGTCGCCCCGCACCCGGCGGGCCACGTCGAGCGCACCGGGGGTGTCGCCGTGCACGCACACCGACGCCGCGTCGATCACCACGTGCGCCCCGCCCGCGGCAGTGATCTCCTGGCCGCTCGCCATGGCCACCACGCGCGCGGCGACCTGGTCCGGGTCGCTCAGGACCGCG
>NZ_JBSHMJ010000166.1:0-1123 GCF_053645265.1 Dietzia sp. NPDC055343
CTTCGTCCGGCTCGTCTGATGCCGAGCCGGCGAGCGTGGCGAGCCGGGCCTGGAGTCCGTCGACGATGCTGCGGACGACGGCGCGCGCCCCGGTCGCAGACTCGTAGGCGGCCTGCGCTCGGTGATGCGACTCCTCGGCGTCTCGAAGGGCGCGCTCCAGCTCAGCCACCTGCGGGTTGTCCTCGCGCCACCTCTCGAGACGATCGTGCGCGCCCGCCTCCCGATCGCGGGCGGTGGTGGAGTCGATCTCCTCCCAGCTCAGACTCTGCAGCAGGGCCGCTGCCCGCTGGTGCGCGCGGCGGTCGGCGTCCACCTGCTCCAGCGACGTCCACCGCCGTTCGTGGGCCTCGATTCGCGAGGCGATCTCGTCGCGGAGGGCGGTGAGGGCCTCCACCTTGGCGTCATCCATGCGGCCGAGCTGGAAGGCCGTGGGGTCGTCGATCCGCCGACGATCGTCCTTCTCGAATCGCGCCCCCCGTTTGATCAGACCGTGCAGGGTCACGGCCTTGTCGTGGTGGTCGAGCTCGTCCGCCGTCTCCACGCACGCGATGTCGAACTCGCTCGCGAGCCGGCGGTTGAGCCAGGGCTGGAACGGGCCCGCCACCGAACGGACCTTGCGGACCAGGCTGTGAGGTCCGGTCCGTCGAGCCGGAGTGGCGTCGCCGTGGTCGACCACCTCGTAGATCAGCCGCACGCCCAGATGGGTGGAGTCGACGCCGGCGGCCACCCGGTCGCGCAGATGGGCGGGGACGAGCATGGTGCGGGCGATGCCGGAGAGGGCGCGCTCGATCGCCGGGCGCCAACGGGCGTGCTCGGCGGGTACGTCGAGGAGTTCTCCCGCGAAGGGGAGTTCGCGGGCGTTGACCCCGGCGGCGCCGCTGACGAGGTCCCGGGCGGTCAGCAACCGGGAGTCGATGTTGGAGCGGTGTCGGAGCACCGACTGGAGCTGCGCCTCTGCCCGCGCATGGGCCCGCTGGTCCTCGTTGAGTGAGCCCGCCACGTCGCGGAGGGTCTCGCGTTCCCGCGCGCGTTCGGTCTCCTGCTCGGCGTCCTCGCGTTCGAGGCGGGCGAGCAGTTCCGCGAAGTGCTCGGCGGAGGTCGGCAGCGAGCCGCCCAGACGCTC
>NZ_JBSHMJ010000167.1:0-1121 GCF_053645265.1 Dietzia sp. NPDC055343
ATTCCCAGCAGCGGCATGAATAGTCCTAGCCCCACTGCGACGGCTGTCGCGATCGCGTAGACCTGCCACGAGAGTCCGGTGGTCTTCCCGAGGGGTGCGGGTAGTCCGCCTCGGGTCGGGCGGCGCTTCCACCACATCCGATATCCCGTGATCGCGAGCGCCACGACCGCCAACGCTGTCGCGGCGAGGGCTATCTGCAGGGGAAGCCCGAACATGATCCCCATGTGCAGGTAGATGCCCCAGGACGACAGCTTGGAATACGGCGACAGTTCCTCGAAGTCGAGCCGGTCGACGATCCGCCCGTCGTCCCCCGAGACGGCGACCGAGTCCGAGCTGAACACCCACGGTCCCCACAGCTGGCTGACAGTCCACGCCGAGTCAGCGTCGGTGGGCGCGCTCATCCGGAGCGGACCGTCCAGGCCGGCGTGGCGTGCCGCGTCGAGGACCGAGGGGGCCTGTTCGGCGGGGGATCGGTGCCCTGCGTGCTGGGCGGAGTGGCCCCGGTGCTCCGCGTGCGCGTCGGTCGTGGCGGCATCACCACTGAGCGAGGTCTGCAAGGGGTCAGATCGCCAGTTCATCGCCGAGACCACGGAATCGATGTTGCCGCCGGTGTAGGTGGACCAGGTCAGGCCCGTCGTGGCGATCCCGAGGAGGACCACGGCGAACCAGGTGCCGAGGGTCGCGTGTAGAGACATCGTCTTGCGGCGCGAGCCCGGTCGCGCGGGAACTCCCCGCAGCATCGCGGCCCGACGCGCGGACCTGGCGGCGCGGGTCCTGCGCCACCACAGGAACAGCCCGCTCAGCGTGAGGATGAGCAGCCAGGAGGCGGCGAGTTCCGAGTAGATCTCGCCCGCGGCGCCGAGGTGCAGGTCGCTGTGCAGGCCGGAGATCCAGCTGCGCAAGGGGAGTTCACCGAGGCCCGAGTAGCTGGTCAGCACACCGTTCACGGACGCGTCCGCGGGGTCCACGAAGACGGCACGGTTCACGCCCTCGGGCAGCGAGTCGTCGACGAAGAGGACGCGGGTGGCGGTCCCGGGTTCGTCGGCGGGCCAGACCTCGACCAGCTCGAGGCCCGGCTGACGGTCCCGGGCGGCCGCGATCTGTTCGACCAAGGGTGTGCT
>NZ_JBSHMJ010000168.1:0-1103 GCF_053645265.1 Dietzia sp. NPDC055343
ACTTCGCCATATCCACCCAGTCCTTGAACCCGGACGGGTCGTGGCGGCCCATATTGGCGTGCTCGAACATGCCCCAGCCCTCGGCGCCGTTGCACCTCGCGCGGGCCACGTGGTCTACGACGTTGTACGGAAGCATCCCGGTGACGTCCGGGGAGGCCATGTCGTAGGAGACGGACTCACTCCAGTCGCGGCCCATCCAGCGGCCGTGCGACCAGGCCGGGTCGCCCACGTAGCCCGAGCCCATGCTGAGCGGGACGCCGAGCAGCGTGTCGATCTCCAGCAACAGCGGCTCTCCCAGGGGCGTGGTCAGGTGCACGCGAACGTGCTCGGGGTGTCGGGTGCCGGCGCGGTAGTCGACCTCCATTCGCGGCCATCCCAGCTGCTCGACCCGACCGTCGGCGAACACCCGACTCGCGTGGTTGAGACTGCGATGGCCGTCAGGGCTCTCCTGCAGGATGATCACCAGAGCGAAGTCGTCGAACCGCAGCGGGATGTACGTCCACCAGAACCCCTCCCGCGGCTCCTCGGCGAAGCGCTCCTGCGGATCCGGCGCGCCACTGGGGCGGATGCCCCAGGATCGGTCGCGGGTGCCGAGCCACACGGCCGGGTCCACCGCGAAGTCCTCGCCGTCGACGTTCAACATCCCCGACCAGCTCCCCACCTGCGCGAACCGGCTGGCATCCAACATCGTGCGCGGCCCGTCCATGAGGATGTGCCGCTCCTCGAGCACCGCCTCGAACGAGCCCTCCCACCGCAGATCCATAGACAGGTCCTCGTGCTCGCACACCACCCGCAGCGACCGCAGTGGCTCGATCACCTCGATCTGGTAGCCGCCGACCTTCGGCTCGGTGGACCGGGCCTCGAGCGCATCCGAGAATCGCACCGACCGCTGCGTGTCCCCGTGGCGGACCGTGGCAAACGCATCCACCACGCCGAGGTTCGGATACACCCCGAACCCGGTCACCAGGAACACCTCGCCGGAGCGGTCGTGGGCGTTGAAGTAGTTGCGGTCGTAGAAGTTCCGGTCACTCGTCGACACCTGCGCCATCGACAGCGGGGTCTGGTGAACGGGGAACTCGTCGAGCGGGGCGGGCTTCATCGGC
>NZ_JBSHMJ010000169.1:0-1098 GCF_053645265.1 Dietzia sp. NPDC055343
TCGCGATCGGCCTGCTGGTGATGATGTATCCGGTCCTGGCGAAGGTGCGCTACGACGAGACCCACAGGGTGACCGGCGACCGCAAACTCCTCACGCTGTCGCTGATTTTGAACTGGATCCTCGGGCCGGCATTCATGTTCGCGTTGGCGTGGATTTTCTTGCCGGATCTTCCCGAGTTTCGTACCGGGTTGATCATCGTGGGACTCGCCCGGTGCATCGCGATGGTGTTCATCTGGAACGACCTGGCGTGCGGGGACCGGGAGGCCGCCGCGGTACTGGTGGCGATCAACTCGGTGTTCCAGGTCGTGGCGTTCGGCGCCCTGGGCTGGTTCTACCTGCAGCTGCTCCCCTCCTGGCTGGGGTTGGAGACCACCTCAGCGCAGTTCTCCGTGTGGTCCATCGTGATCTCCGTGCTGGTCTTCCTCGGCATCCCCCTGCTGGCCGGTTTCCTCACCCGCGTGTTGGGGGAGAGGGCGAAAGGACGGCACTGGTACGAGGAGACCTTCCTTCCCCGGATCGGCCCGTGGGCGCTGTACGGGTTGCTGTTCACCATCGTGTTGCTGTTCGCCATGCAGGGCGAGGCGATAACCTCGCAGCCGCTGGATGTGGCCCGGATGGCCGTGCCGCTACTGCTGTACTTCGTCCTGATGTTCTTCTTCAGCTGGTTCGTCTCCAAGGCGGTGGGGCTGAACTACGCCAAGTCGACCAGCGTCGCCTTCACCGCCTCGGGTAACAACTTCGAACTCGCGATCGCGGTGTCGATCGGCACCTTCGGTATCGCCTCGGGCCAGGCCCTGGCGGGTGTGGTCGGCCCGCTGATCGAGGTTCCTGTTCTGATCGGGCTCGTCTACGTCGCGCTCTGGGCTGGCCCCCGACTGTTCCCGGGAGATCCAACCCTTCCGCCACCTCGCACGGACCCGGCCCGCAACACCGAAGGAGCCCGGTCATGACCAGCACTCCCAGCGTGTTGTTCGTGTGCGTCAAGAACGGCGGCAAGTCCCAGATGGCGGCCGCGCTCATGCGCCTGCACGCCGGGGAGGCGATCGAGGTCCACTCCGCGGGCACCCGGCCCGGTTCCGCGGTCAACGCCCTAGCCGC
>NZ_JBSHMJ010000170.1:0-1094 GCF_053645265.1 Dietzia sp. NPDC055343
GCGCTGACGGCACCGGGCCGCTCCTCACCCGGCTGCAGGCCGTGCCCATCACCACCGCCGAGATGTCCGCGATCGTGAAGGAGGGTGCCGACGCGCTGTTCGAGAAACTCGACACCGCGGACGCCGACGTCACCAACCCCGACCGGCCCAGCGTCGTCTGACGAGGCGACGGGCATGAGCGCCGCGCTGGTGCGCGTCGTCGACACCCTCGCCGGGCGCCTCGTGGTGGAGGCCACCGCGCGGGGCATCGTGCGGATCGACCGCGTCGGGTCGGACGTGGTGGTGGGGGACGACGACGACAACGCCGGCCGACCCTCCACCGACCCGGCGGCGGACCATCTCGCCCGCCTGGCCGAGCACCTCGACGGCTACCTCGCCGGGACCCGGCGCGATATCGATGTCCCGCTGGACCTCGAGGCCGCCGGGGTTCACGACGAGTTCTCCCGCGAGGTGTACCGGGAGATCCAGCACATCCCGTACGGCGAAACCAGCACGTATGGGCAGATCAGCGTGGACGCCGGGCGCCCGCGGAATGCGCGTCGCGTCGGGCGGTTGTGCAGCCTTGTGCCCGCGCAGTTCCTCATCCCCGTGCACCGCGTCATCCGCGCCGACGGCGGGCTCGGCGCCTGCCCCGAGCACCGGTTGCAACTCCTCGAACACGAACGGCGCAACCTCCACGCGGGCCGGCCCGTCGCGTTCCCGCGGGGCTATAGCGACTAGCGGGGTGGCCAAGAGCAATGCTGTGCCTACGGGACTCCCGGCAAATCTGATGCTCTGCCGGGGTGGACCCGTTAGCGGTGTGACACCCGCCGCGGTGTGGTTACGGTGGCCCCAACGCACGGGCCCGCCCGCCGTCCACAACGCACAGGGGAGCACATGACCGTCGGATCAGTGACCAACGCGCCGCGCACGCAGAGCGCCGCCGACAGATTCCTGCAGGTCCGAGGCCTGACCGACCTGCTCGCCTCGCGGCTGAGCGCGGAAGACCAGGTGCCGCAGTCCATGACCGCGGCCAGCCCCGCCGCCTGGCACCGCGCCCACACCACCTGGTTCTTCGAGGAGTTCGTGCTCGGCCGCGTGCCCGGCTACGAGTC
>NZ_JBSHMJ010000171.1:0-1068 GCF_053645265.1 Dietzia sp. NPDC055343
CTTCCTCCCCGGCACCGAGCAGGCCACCGGCGAGGCCGAGACGGCGCTCGAGGACGCCGACCGCAACACCATGCCTCTGCGCCTGCTGTCCCGCGTCGTGGCACCCACCCTCGCCGTCGTATCGGTACTGCTGCTCTGGCGAGGGCACAACGAGCCCGGCGGAGGATTCATCGCCGCTCTCGTCGCCTCCTGCGCGTTCGCGCTCTACTACCTGTCCCGCGAGTCGGACTCCCCGGTGAGCAAGCCGTCCACCCCGGTCAAGTTCATCGGCGGCGGGCTCATCCTCGCCGGCCTCACCGGGGTCGGCGGCTACGCGTTGGGCGCGTTCCTCGAGCCCGCGCACTGGTACATCCTCGGCCAGCACATCAGCAGCGCACTGTTCTTCGACCTCGGGGTCTTTTTCGGCGTGCTGGGCCTGGTCATGACCGCGTTCAACACCCTCGGCGCGGAGGGCACCGCCGTCGACGCGGTCCCCGGAACCGACAAGACCGCGGAGGCGAGCCGATGACCCTGGCGATCATGATCGGTGTCCTCACCGGCGGGGGCGTCTACCTGATGATTCAGCGCGGGATGGTGCGCGTCGTGTTCGGCCTCGGCCTGTTCAGTCACGCCGTCAACCTGATGCTGCTCTCGTCCGGGGTGTCCGCGTGGCGAAGCGAACCGTTGGCGGACGTCAACAGCAGCGACATCTCCGCCGACCCACTCCCCCAGGCGTTCGTGCTCACCGCCATTGTCATCACCATGGCGGTCACCGTGTTCATGCTGTCGCTCGCCGTGGTGGGGAGCGACGACGACACCCACGACGTCCCGGACACCGGCGACGAGGCCTTCACCACCACCGGACGGGAGGGCGCCGCGTGATCGCTCTGCTCCTGCCGCTGCTGGCCGCCGTCCCGGTCATGGCCGCGGCGCTCGCCGCGATGATGCCGTGGCGGATCATCGGCCGCTTGCTGGCGCTGGCCGTCCCCGTCATCACCGCCTTGTCGGGCATCGGCCTGCTCGTGCACCACCACGCCGAGCCCGTGGTGGCCGCCCAGGTGGGCGCGTTCGTCCCCGGAGTGGCCATCC
>NZ_JBSHMJ010000172.1:0-1060 GCF_053645265.1 Dietzia sp. NPDC055343
GCGGCGCGGATCACGGGCGCGCTCGGCGGGGTCGGCGTGTTCGGTGTCGAGCTCTTCGTCAAGGGCGTCGACGTGTACTTCTCCGAGGTCAGCCCCCGACCTCACGACACCGGTCTGGTCACGCTACGCAGCCAGGTGCTCAGCGAGTTCGAGATGCACGCCCGCGCAGTGCTGGGCCTGCCGGTCGTCACGACGATGTCCAGCCCGGGCGCGTCCGCGGTGATATACGGCGGGATGGACGCCGATGGGGTGGGCTTCACGGGCGTGGCCGCGGCGATGGCTGTGCCGGAAGCCGACCTCCGCCTGTTCGGCAAGCCCTCGACCAGCGAGTTCCGCCGCATGGGCGTGGCGGTGGCCACCGCCGAGAACATCGAGACCGCCCGCGAGCGCGCCCGCAAGGCCGCGTCGCACGTGCGGGTGGTGAAGTAGGTGCCGCGTGCGGTACTGATCATGGCGAAGACTGTGCCCGAGGGGTCCGACATATGACGACGACGAGTTCGCCGATCGACGACGCCCGCGACCTGCCGCGTGAGCCCACTGCACCGTGGATCCGTGTGCTGGCGATCGTCGCGGTGGCGGTCTGGCTGGCGGTGGTGATCTGGCAGTTCATGGTCCTGCCCGACCGGGTCCCCACCCACTTCGACGGCTCCGGCCGGGCAGACGGCTGGTCCAGCAAGAACGGCGCGCTCGCGTTCTCGGTGTTGATCCCCTTGCTGTGCGTGATCCCGCTGCCGTCGCTGGCCCGACTGGTGCTGCGTTGGCCGCAGGCCATCAACGCGCCCAATCGGGACTGGTGGATTACATCCGGCCCACGACTACGCAGGTTCGAGCGGCTGATGCGGGAGGACCTGTGGCTGATCACGGTTCTCACGCTGGCTCTGCTGGTGGCGATCGACGTGGGGATCACGATGACCGCCCGGGCGGAGTCGGATTCCATGGCGAACGGGGTGTTGTACGGCTCGCTCGCGGTGTTCGGCGTAGGACTGTTCGCGGTGTTGGCCCGCATGTACGCCGGTGGCCGCTACGCCGAACAGGATGTGCTCTGAGCAGGCGTTGAGCG
>NZ_JBSHMJ010000173.1:0-1055 GCF_053645265.1 Dietzia sp. NPDC055343
CTCGGGCGGCACGCCGACGGACGCCGCGGCGCGGTCGAGGACCTCGCGCGCGTTGGCCATGCCCTGCTCGCCGGTGGCCACGTTGGCGTTCTTGGCCACCACCACCAGGCCGCGCGCGCGGCCGGACGCCGCGTTGGCACGACTGAGGACGACTGAGGGACCGGCGAAGAGGGACCGGGTGAAGACGGCCGACGAGGCGGGGGCGGGGCCCTCGTTGACGACGACGACAACGTCATCCCCCTCCTCGCGCAGACCCGCGGAGCCGGCATGGGCTCGGAAGCCGGCCGGCAGGGGGACGGTCGCGGGTGAGGTGGGCGGGTGCGCAGTCATGCGGTCCATTGTCCCCCGCGGGCCCGGCGGGCGCTGGCGAAGGGTTATGCGTACGCCGATTACACAGATTTCTTGGTTTGTGACGTACATTACAGACGTCCAAGTTTGGGGCGCTAACCAGCGCCGATAAGTTGACCCACATTCGAAAACCCCAGTGCGGCAACCCCTCAAGATGGAGATGTCGGAGTTCCGACGTAACGTTTCGTAGCGAGTTCGGGATGTACTTCACGAGTCCATCACGGACCGCAATACGACAGCAGCGGCACAGCACGGTGCCGCTCACAACGAAAGGATCGTCTCATGATCGAGCAGATCTTCAACGGCTTCCTCGGCTTCTTCAACAGCCTCATCGACACCGGCTCCGACGCGGCCGAGGGCTTCGTGGGCACCGGCTCCGCCGCCGCCGAGGGCGTCTACGGCACGATCACCGGTTCGCTCGGCAACATCGCCGGGTCGCTCTGATCCCCACCGACTACCCAGCGGCCTAGCCGCTGACCGGTCAACGCAACGCCGGCACTCGTTCTCGAACGGGTGCCGGCATTGCGCATTTCGGAGATGCGCAAGTCGCACCCCGCGTCGCGAACTCCGTAGGCCCGCCGCTATTGTGAGCCAAATTACACATGAAGATCCGCGAGTCGATCTAGCTGCCGCCATAAAGAACGCGCCGGCGTTTCCTCAATTTCATTCTCGCCCTACAGATGACGGCATCGCGCCCCATACGTAAC
>NZ_JBSHMJ010000174.1:0-1047 GCF_053645265.1 Dietzia sp. NPDC055343
TCGCTGCACATCGGCATGTGGGCGCTCGTCGTCGGCGAGATAGGCGGATTCGCGGTGCTGCTGGCTGGGTTCATCGCCGGGCAGTTCTTCAGCTAACTTCTCGCCAGGGCGCGGACCCACCGTGAGGTCTGTGACGGATGCGTCAGATGGACGACGTGTAGCCCCGGAAACCGGCCCTCCAACGTCGGCATCACCGGCTTGAGCTTCTTCCGCGTGCGCCAACCCCATCGCAGAATGTGGTCCTCGTCGATGAGGGCTTTCCACAGTGGCGGCTCGTAGTTCCCGTTCCAGAGTTCCTCGCGCTGCAAGCGTCGGCGGACCGTCCGACGGATGAGGCGGGTCATCTGGATCCTGGTCGGGTAGTCCAGCCACAGGATGGTGTCGGCTCGGGAGACGATAAGGGGCCGCGCTTCGCGGTACTGCAATTCAACGACCCAGCACGGTGCTGAGATCAAGCCCTCTACGTCTTCGAGAAATGTCTCTCGTGGCGTCCAGTTCGGACCGTGGTAGAGGCTGTCCAACTCGACGCGCCCGCAACGCAGGACTTCTGCCAGCTCATCGCACAAGGTCGTCTTTCCCGAGCCAGAGACTCCAGCGACCGCGATGCGCTTGGGTCCCCAGGTGATCCTGTCATCTGCATCGAGCACTGTCCTATTATCCGGCCTTCGCAAGCAAGTCGGGAACGAGCTCCCACACATCCACTTACTGGCCCAATCAAGTGGGGCACGGCTTAGCTATAGGAGACACGCCCTGGCCGGCCGGGTCGCGTGCGTCGTGGCATCGCGGGCGGGGCCCCGGCCGCTACGCTGGCGGTATGCCCATGCGCCCCCGCCCGCGCGGCTCGAAGCCCCGGAAATCGTCCGAGGGCATGGATCTCGGCACCCGCGCCCTGGTCCTGGGGATCGGGTCGCTGCTGTTCTCGTGGGTGCCGCTGCTCAACATCGTGGCGTTTCTCGCGGCGCTGATGGCGGTCGCCTTCGGACTGATCGCCCGCTGGCCGGCGGGCGGCATGATGGCCGGCGGTGAGCCGAACGAGCGTCGGGGCCT
>NZ_JBSHMJ010000175.1:0-1036 GCF_053645265.1 Dietzia sp. NPDC055343
TTCTCACCAGACGCGCGCTTACGAAGACCGCGGCGGAGGCCAATTGATGACCCATCCGAACGCTCTTCTCACTCCTCGTGCCCGTCTCCGGTTAGCTCGGCTGATTGTCGAAGACGGCTATCCGGCCACGATCGCCGCAAAGATGTTCATGGTCTCCCCGATCACTGCCCGGAAATGGGCAGGCCGCTACCGGGAAGAGGGTGAGTTTGGGATGCAGGATCGCTCCAGCAAGCCGCACCGGATCCCAGGCAGGACGCCCGAGCATGTCAAGAAGAAGATCATCAACCTGCGCTGGCGGCTTCGACTGGGGCCAGCCCAGATCGCTGCGCGACTTGGTCTCTCGACGTCGACTGTTCACGCGGTCCTCGTCCGTTGCCGCGTGAACCGCCTCTCGCATATCGATCGTGTCACTGGCGAGCCATTGCGGCGATATGAGCATCCTCATCCGGGATCGTTGATTCATGTCGATGTCACGAAGTTCGGCAACATCCCCGACGGCGGTGGACATCGTTACGTAGGTCGGCAGCAAGGCGCACGGAACAAGCTCGCGACTCCGGGATTACCACGAGGAAAAGATCACAAGCCGCGCACCGGGACGGCGTTCGTTCACACAGTCATCGATGACCACTCCCGCGTCGCATACGCAGAAATCTGGTCGGATGAGCAGGCGAGCACAGCGGTGGGAGTTCTCGAACGCGCCGTGGCCTGGTTCGCCGAACGAGGCGTGACCGTCGAGCGAGTCCTATCCGACAACGGGTCGGCATACAGATCCCACGCATGGAGGGACTTCTGCGCTCGGCTCGGCATCCGACACAAGCGGACACGCCCCTACCGGCCGCAGACGAACGGGAAGATCGAGCGATTCCACCGCACGCTCGGGGACGGCTGGGCCTATGCCAGGTTTTACGGTTCAGAGGCCGAACGACGCCTGGCGCTGCCCGGCTGGCTCCACTTCTACAACCACCACCGACACCACTCTGCGATTGGCGGCGTACCCTTCGACCGACTCAACAACGTCCCTGGACATCACACCTAG
>NZ_JBSHMJ010000176.1:0-1034 GCF_053645265.1 Dietzia sp. NPDC055343
GACTCGTAGCCGGGCACGCGGCCGAGCACGAACTCCTCGAAGAACCAGGTGGTGTGGGCGCGGTGCCAGGCGGCGGGGCTGGCCGCGGTCATGGATTGCGGCACCTGGTCTTCGGCGCTCAGCCGCGAGGCGAGCAGGTCGGTCAGGCCTCGCACCTGAAGGAATCTCTCGGCAGCGCTCTGGGCGCGCGGCGCGGTGGTCACTGATCCGACGGTCATGTGCTCTCCTGTGCGTTGTGGACGGCGGGTGGGCTCGTGCGTTGGGGCCACCGTAACCACACCGCGGAGGGTGTCACACCGCTAACGGCGCAGCCGATTTTCAGGTGCGCGGGAACGCCACGGGTCGGCCCGCGTGGAGGTTGCGCCGTTCGTGTTTGAGGAGTTGCAGCCGGTGCTCGGGGCAGGCGCCGAGCCCACCGTCGGCGCGGATGACGCGGTGCACCGGAATAAGGAACTGCGCGGGCACGAGGCTGCACAACCGCCCGACGCGACGCGCATTCCGCGGGCGCCCGGCATCCACGCTGATCTGCCCGTACGTGCTGGTCTCGCCGTACGGTATGTGCTGGATCTCCCGGTACACCTCGCGGGAGAACTCGTCGTGGACGCCGGCGGCCTCGAGGTCCAGCGGCACGTCGATACTGCGCCGGGTCCCGGCGAAGTAGCCGTCGAGGTACTCGGCCAGGCGGGCGACATGGTCCGCCGCCGGGTCGGTGGAGGGTCGGCCGGCGTTGTCGTCGTCGTGGTCATCCCCCACCACAACGTCCGACCCCACGCGGTCGATCCGCGCGATGCCCCGCGCGGTGGCCTCCACCACGAGGCGCCCGGCGAGGGTGTCGAGGACGCGCACCAGCACGGTGCTCATGCCCGTCGCTCGTCAGACGACGCTGGGCCGGTCGGGGTTGGTGACGTCGGCGTCCACAGTGTCGAGTTTCTCGAACAACGCGTCGGCACCCTCCTTCACGATCGCGGACATCTCGGCGGTGGTGATGGGCACGGCCTGCAGCCGGGTGAGGAGCGGCCCGGTACCGTCGGCGC
>NZ_JBSHMJ010000177.1:0-1032 GCF_053645265.1 Dietzia sp. NPDC055343
CTGGCGGCGCGGCGGCCGGCGATCAGCGCGTCGAGGCTGAAGCGGCCGGGGCCGACCAGGCCGAACACTGCCGTGGCGAGGCCGATCACGGCGACCAGCTCCCAGCCACCGTCAGCGGCGTAGATGCCGGCGGCCTGGTGGACGTAGAAGTAGGCGCCGACCATGACGACGACGACCAGGACCGCCACGAGCTGGGTCAGCAGCCCCAGGACGAGCAGGATGCCGCCGACCAGCTCGACCGTGCCGGCGAACGCGGCCGCGGCCTGGGCGGCGGGGACGCCCATCGACTCGAAGAAGGCGCCGGTGCCCTCGACGCCGTTGCTGAACAGCTTCTGACCGCCGTGCACGATCAGCACCGCGCCGAGCAGGACGCGGGCCAGCAGCAGGCCGATGCCGCGGACGGCCGCGGAGACGGGCACGAGGTTGCTCGAGGTCTCGAGGGCGGCGGGGCGAGTAGCAGTGGTGGTCACTGTGGTTCCTTCCGTTGGGTTCTCCGGTCTGTGCCGGAGCAACCTCGTCGTGGCGGTCCGCGCGGGTCGGCGAGCCATACATGATACGTCACACAGTTCTACTGATCGACTACGTGGCATGTCAACTAAGGGCTACTATGGACCCATGACTGAACAGGTGAATTGGCTCAACGACGAGGAGACGGCCCTCTGGCGCACCTACCTCGCCCTTGAAGGTCGCCTCCACCTCGAGATCCAGCGCGACCTCAAGATGTCCTCCGACCTGACCGAGCCCGAGTTCGAAGTCTTGGTCCATCTCAGCGAGGCCGACGGGCCGCTGCGCATGACCGCCCTCGCCGACGCCCTGCAGTGGGAGCGCAGCCGCGTCTCCCATCAGGTGACCCGGATGGCCAAACGCGGGCTCGTGCAGCGCACGAGCTGCCCCGAGGACGGGCGCGGCGCGTTCGTCTCCACCACCGACGAGGGCTTGCGCGAGATCGAGAAGGCCGCGCCGGACCACGTGCGAACCGTGCGGCGGGTCTTCCTGGATCGATTGGACGACGACGACAAGCGCGAACTCGGT
>NZ_JBSHMJ010000178.1:0-1032 GCF_053645265.1 Dietzia sp. NPDC055343
ACCGAGTTCGCGCTTGTCGTCGTCGTCCAATCGATCCAGGAAGACCCGCCGCACGGTTCGCACGTGGTCCGGCGCGGCCTTCTCGATCTCGCGCATGCCCTCGTCGGTGGTGGAGACGAACGCGCCGCGCCCGTCCTCGGGACAGCTCGTGCGCTGCACGAGCGCCCGCTTGGCCATCCGGGTCACCTGATGGGAGACGCGGCTGCGCTCCCACTGCAGGGCGTCGGCGAGGGCGGTCATGCGTAGCGGCCCGTCGGCCTCGCTGAGATGGACCAAGACCTCGAACTCGGGCTCGGTCAGGTCGGAGGACATCTTGAGGTCGCGCTGGATCTCCAGGTGGAGGCGACCTTCAAGGGCGAGATAGGTGCGCCAGAGGGCCGTCTCCTCGTCGTTGAGCCAATTCACCTGTTCAGTCATGGGTCCATAGTAGCCCTTAGTTGACATGCCACGTAGCCGATCAGTAGAACTGTGTGACGTATCATGTACGGCTCGCCGACCCGCGCGGGCCGCCACAACCGAATTGCTCCGGAACGGACCGGAGAACCCGACGGAAGGAACCACAGTGACCACCACCGCTACTCGCCCCGCTGCCCTCGAGACCCCGAGCACCCTCGTGCCGGTACCCGCGACCGTCCGTGGCATCGGCCTGCTGCTGGCCCGCGTCCTGCTCGGCGCGGTGCTGATCGTGCACGGCGGCCAGAAGCTGTTCAGCAACGGCGTCGAGGGCACCGGCGCCTTCTTCGAGTCGATGGGCGTCCCCGCCGCCCAGACCGCGGCCGCGTTCGCCGGTACGGTCGAGCTGGTCGGCGGCATCCTGCTCGTCCTGGGGCTGCTGACCCAGCTCGTGGCGGTCCTGGTCGTCGTCGTGATGGCCGGCGCCTACTTCTACGTCCACCAGGCCGCCGGCATCTATGCCGCTGACGGTGGCTGGGAGCTCGTCGCCGTGATCGGCCTCGCCACGGCAGTGTTCGGCCTGGTCGGCCCCGGCCGCTTCAGCCTCGACGCGCTGATCGTCGGCCGCCGCGCCGCCAG
>NZ_JBSHMJ010000179.1:0-1028 GCF_053645265.1 Dietzia sp. NPDC055343
GTGAGTGTGAGCCCGCCGATCAGCGCGAGCGAGGCGAGGTGGAGGGCGCCCCGGCGGCGTGGCCGGCGGGCTCTGGTCGATGCGGTGGTGTGCTTCATGGACGCGACACTATGAACCGCGCCTGCAGGGTGGCTGGACGTCACCTTCGGAGTAGCTGTGAGTGCTTTTCAGGCTGGCGAGTTGACTTGATGGCGTCCGATCCCGGCTGGCTCACGCGTGCCGCCCGGGCTGTCGGGGCGGGTTCCGGAGCCGTCAGCAGTTGACGCCCTCCAGCCGCAGGCAGGCCGGCGGCAGTTCCTGGTCGGGGCCGTAACCGTCAGCGGAATCCGGATCGAACGTCGGCTTGGGGTGCGTGCGCCAGTACTCCTCGGCGAACTGCTCGTTGTAGGCGTCCTGGTCAAAGGTCGGAACCGGGTCCGGAGCAGGCGGAACGTAGACGGTCTGCATCTGGTCCTGGCACGTCTGTGTCCACCCGCTGGTGCCGTCCGTGAAGAACGTGGTTCCGGTCTGGTGGTTCGCCGTCCCGCACGACGCAATCTGCTTGCCGAGGCAATGCGGGCTCTCGTGGCCCGGGGCCGCCGTGTACGCCACCGCGCCGCATGCAGCCGAGGCTGGAGCCGCCGGTGGCTCCTGGCTCGGTGTGGGGTCGGCGCTTGAGGTGGTGGAACTCGACGGTGTCGTTGCGGACGGCCGGACCGTCGAGGTGACCGTGACCTCCACGGGCTCCGACTCTCCGGGGGAACACGCCGACAGGATGAGAAGCGGGAAAGCCAGCGCTGCTGCCGCAGCGGTGATCCGAGAGAGCATGGCGCGCCTTAGTCGAGAGCTGACGAGGGAGATCTCCAGAGACGGCCGGCCAATGAGGCGCGGCTTATCTGAAGTGGTAGCGCTGATGATAGACCCGCCCTACGACAGGGAGACGGGCGAAACTCGTAAGTGGTCGGGAGGCGGCCCGTGCCGGCTCCCGCCACCGAGCCGTGACCGCCCTCACGCGTCGCTTATCCTGTGGCCATGAAGCTGGATCTGAC
>NZ_JBSHMJ010000180.1:0-1026 GCF_053645265.1 Dietzia sp. NPDC055343
CGATCGCCGCGGTGACAGCGCCGGCGGGGTCTAGCCGCCGGCTCTCATCGAAGAAGGAGTCCTCGGTGAGATTCAGAATGCCGAACACCGTCACCATGGCGTCGGCCTCCGCAGCGACTTCCACGATGGGGATCGGGCGAGCAAAAAGGCAGCAATTATGAGCCCCATACCTACAAAGCCCCACGCATCAAGCTTTTGCCCATGAAGCAACCAGGCAATGGCTGTAATTATGACGACGCCGAGTCCCGACCAGACTGCATAAGCAACACCGACAGGGATGGATTTCAGAACCAGAGAAAGAAAATAAAATGCGATGCCATAACCGATTATGACAACGGCGGAAGGGGCAAGCTTAGTAAAGCCCTCGCTAGATTTTAATGCGGATGTTGCGATTACTTCGCCAACTATTGCGATAACAAGAAAAAGCCAGCCTTTCATGATATATCTCCCAATTTGTGTAGGGCTTATTATGCACGCTTAAAAATAATAAAAGCAGACTTGACCTGATAGTTTGGCTGTGAGCAATTATGTGCTTAGTGCATCTAACGCCGGAGTTAAGCCGCCGCGCGTAGCGCGGTCGGCTTGAACGAATTGTTAGACATCATTTACCAACTGACTTGATGATCTCGCCTTTCACAAAGCGAATAAATTCTTCCAAGTGATCTGCGCGTGAGGCCAAGTGATCTTCTTTTTGTCCCAGATAAGCTTGCTTAGCTTCAAGTAAGACGGGCTGATACTGGGCAGGTAGGCGTTTTATTGCCCAGTCGGCAGCGACATCCTTCGGCGCGATTTTGCCGGTTATTGCGCTGTACCAAATGCGGGACAACGTAAGCACTACATTTCGCTCATCGCCGGCCCAGTCGGGCTGCGAGTTCCATAGCTTCAAGGTTTCCCTCAGCGCCTCGAATAGATCCTGTTCAGGAACCGGGTCAAAGAATTCCTCCGCTGCCGGACCTACCAAGGCAACGCTATGTTCTCTTGCTTTTGTAAGCAGGATAGCTAGATCAATGTCGATCATGGCTGGCT